>JAENXI010000020.1:0-3446 GCA_016649625.1 Candidatus Bathyarchaeota archaeon | reverse complement strand
ATATTCTTCAGCTTTGTCCATAGTTGTAGTTACTGGCCAACCTATCATTTTTACTATCTCTGCGTTTTTGGGTGTTCCCACTAAGAAGTATGAATAAATTGGTTTGTTTAGTCGTTTGCACTCTTGAGCTACCTTCTCCAATGTTGGGAATGATTTGTCTTCAAGTCTCATAAAGGCAACAAAGTCCCAATCGCCTCTTACTCTTTCGATATTATCTTCAGCAGATCGCCTTGCTGAAATTAGACAACCTAACTTTAAGTTTTTTAGTTTTACTTTAGTGCTTAAGAATTCTCGAGCATCTTCTGAAGATTTTAGCATTTTTATAGGTTCCCCATATGCCGGTTTATCACCCATCGTGAGTGCTAGTCCATCAAGACCTATAATGTCTGAGGCTAAAGCCAGTCCACCCACTTCCACTGGACCCTTGTAATGGAGGATAAATATTGGGATCACTATTTTTTCTGGGTATTTGGATTTTAGTATACAGCTTACCACTGTACCGGCTGGTGCTGGAAAACCAGCAGCACTATCGGTGACATTCCATCCGTCTACTAAATCTTTTGTTTCTTCAGCTAATTTTAAAAATTTCCGAGTCGGAACAAATTCATGTAGTATTTTCATTGAGACATCATCTCGGCTAAAAAGGGAAGGGATTGGTATTAAAAAATCTTTTGCACTTGTATTTTTTGTTTCTTATAGTTCTTCTCTAAAATAATAGTTAATATTTTAAACTGTTTTGTTGATTCTTGTACGCTTCATTTTTCTTTGTTCTCAAGGAAACGTAAATAAATCATCAATTGACTAAATTAAATCAGATTAAATATGAAAATCGCGATTTCTGGTAAAGGTGGCGTCGGGAAAACTCTAATTTCGGCAGGTCTTGCAAAAGGATTCGCTGATAGAGGGTTGAAAACAATAGCCATCGATGCTGATTCTTCTCCTAATCTTGGATTGACTTTGGGTTTATCAGCAGAAGAAACGCGGAACATAACTCCTATCTCTGAGAATAAGAAGCTCGTTGACTCTAAAACGAATACGGGATATTCAGGTGTTTATCGGTTGACTTTTAGTGTGGATGATATTGTGCGAGATTATTCGATGCTAACTCCTTTTGGGGTAAATATGATGGTAATGGGAACTGTTCAGTCGATGGGTTCAGGTTGTATGTGTGCACCTAACGCTGTTATTCGTGAGTTGTTGCGCCACTTAATAGTTGAAAGAGATGAAGCTGTTGTACTTGATATGGAAGCTGGGGTTGAGCATATTGGTAGGGGAACTGCTAGTCATGTTGATGTTCTTCTGGTAGTTGCTGACTCAAATTTGAAAGCGCTTGAAATAGCTAAAAAAATAAAAGATTTTGCTAAAACTGCCGGAATAAAACAGGTTTATTTAATCGCAAATAGAGTAATGAACGATCTTCAAAAAAAGGCAATCATTAATTTTGCAGAAAAAAACGATTTGGAAATCCTTGATTTTGTTCCTTTTGATCAAGGTATTATTGAAAAAGACATGCAAGGCGTATCTCCTCTTAGTTTCAATGAACTGAAAGCTATAAAAACTATTGATGCCATTTCAGAAAAATTGCTCAAGAAAAACAAGTAATTAAATAAAAATTGAAAATTGGGATGATATTATTTGAAAACTCTTGTTACAATTGGAAGAGGTGGAACTGGTAAGTCAAGTTTTGTGGGTCTTATGACAAAATGTTTTATTGAAAATGGCCAATCTCCTTTGCTTTTGGTTGATGCTGACCCAGATCAGAACCTTTCAGAAATGGTTGGAATCGATCTTAAAGCTGAAGGGAAAAGCACGATTGCTGAATTAATTGTTAAAACTTTTATTACAAAAGGTGGGACAACTGTTGGTGTACCTCCAACTGAGAGAATAGAAAGCAAAATTTGGGCTGAAGGTCTCTATGAAAGTGATAATTTTGATTTTTTGGCTCTTGGAACTAAATGGGTTGAGGGTTGTTATTGTATGCCCAATTCTGCTCTTAAAGGAGCATTAGCGTCTTTGATAAAAAATTACAGGTATATTCTTATTGACTCCCCTGCTGGTTTGGAACACTTAAACAGAAGAATAGCCTCTAAAGTTGATGATATTTTTGATATTCTTGATCATTCAAAAAAATCTGTAGATCATGTAAAACGAGCTCAACGCATTGCTAAAGAGGTAGAAATTGTTTATAATAATTTTTATCTCATTGGAGGTTATCGATTCCCTAGTGATCTTGCTAATCGAGTCGAAAAATCTCTAAATTTTAAATATCTAGGAAAAATTGCCTCCGATAAAGTTTTAGATGATTATGTTCTTAATGGAAAATCCTTGCTCGAATTACCATCAGACAACCTTGCATATACTTCTGTAAAGAAAATTTTGGTTGCAGCAAAATATTTGTGATATTTCCATATTTTCATTTTTTTTCAAAGTAATTGTTTCTTAGTTTTTCATAAATAATCTGGAAAAGTTTAAAAAGACTGTCTTGTTTGATTTTTTATTCAATCCTGTAGAGGTTTCAAATTGACCAGAAAGAATGTTCGCGTAAAAATTGGTGAAATGAAGACCAACGCTGGTCTCATTAAAAATCTTGAATTATCAATAGGAAAACTTGTTGACGACTCTTGGGAGGAACCTATGGGGCCTACACCTATGCCTGGTCTGGCAACTCTTAGAGACTGGGACATGAAACTCCTCAAGAAGTATAAACCATTTTATTTACCAGTTTGTGACCTATGTTGTCAATGCACTTTTGGTAAATGTGATTTAACAGGAGGAAAACGTGGGGCGTGCGGAATTACCATAGGAGCTCAATCCTCGCGTAGAGCGCTCTTGGCTTCTAGTATAGGGGCTGCAACTCATACAGCTCACTCTCGTCATATGATTGATCATCTTATAAAAAAATATGGACATCGTCATGCTTTGGACATTGGTGGTTTAAATATAAAGGTAGAAGCACCTCTTACACGACTTATAACTGGGATAAAACCTGAAACTTTAGGAGACTTAGAAGAAGTTCTAGATTATTGTGAGACACAAATAACCCATTGTCTTTCAGCTGCACACACTGGTCAAGAGGGTAACAATCTAGATTTTGAATCAAAGGCTTTTCACGCTGGGAGAATGGACCTGATAGGAATGGAAATTGGTGATATTGCTCAAATATCAACATTAGATTTTCCAAAAGCTGATCCTGAAGCCCCACTTATTGAGATGGGTATAGGAACTGTCGATACATCAAAACCTGTTATTATGGCTATTGGACACAATGTAGTCCCCTCAATTGGTGTTATAGATTTCATGAGAGATAATGCTCTAGAAGATGATCTCGAAGTAGTAGGTTTGTGTTGCACCGCTTTTGATATTACTCGAAACTGGAAACGAGGAAAAATCGTTGGTCCAATTTCATGGCAACTAAGATTCATAAGAAGCGGATTTGCTGACGTAAT
>JAENXI010000209.1 GCA_016649625.1 Candidatus Bathyarchaeota archaeon | reverse complement strand
CTGCAATAATGGCTCATGAAGGGAAATCAAAAGTAGAAATCCTTACTCGACTGGAAGAAGAACTGATCCCTCAGAACAAAATGGTTGTTGTATTAGATACTCTCGATAATCTCTATCGATCGGGGAGAATTGGCAAAATTCAAAAGTTTTTTGGGCAATCATTAAAAATCAAACCAATCATTTGCTTTGATGAAGATGGATCTGTTGGGAGTAGAGGGAAGATTAGAGGAGATAGAGAGGAAGTTATTAAGCGATTCAAGTTCATGGCTCCCTTTGTAGTAAAGAACGCAATAACTGATAACATATTTATTTGGCATTCAGTGTATAAAGAACCTGCAAAAGAGCTTTTAGAAATTATGGAACGACACAATGATAAAGGAAAGAAAATTAGAATTGTCAATGCTGGACCAGTGGTTGGTACTCATATTGGAGAAAAAACTATTGGGATAGTTTATATCGGTCCTTACAATGAAAATTGGATGAATATGAAAGAAGAATAGCTTTAACTTCTTCCTTTTTTTTCTCTAATGTATCATTACCATCATTTAGTATTTTTCCTATTGATATTTTCAATTGAAAAGCTTTTGAGAGGTTTAACTTCAATTATTGCTAAGAAAAAAAAGTACAAAAAAAAATAGATTAGGTCCATAGTATCATTTGCGTTGTATAATATGGTTGACCAAGCGGACCTACGAGTGTACCCTTAAGTAGTCCTTCTAGACTACCGCTGCCATGACAATTAAACGTACCAGTTATCAAGAAGTTTTCAATCTTAAAATGCATTTTGCCTACGAAACCAGCAGGTAAACCATTGTATTCTCCGGTAAATTCGAATAAACCTCCTCCTCTACCTACGTAAGTTGTAAGATTCAAAGTTAAATCTCCAAGATAGTAAAGACCACCTGACAAATCTGAATCACTTGAGTATTATAACCTTCATGAGGTGTTCCTCTGACTTGGTACATTCCCTCATCAGAGAACCAAAAGCGTTCTGGGTCTCCTGATGCTTCAAGGAAATATACAAAGTCAATGACAGTCCTTGTTGGTTTTGCCTGAATCGGAATTACCATTAAAAACGAGCAAAATAGTACAAACATTCCTAATAATGCTACCTTTCTTTTTATTTTCATGGTAAATACTCCACTCCATATTTCTATTGTATCACAAAAAAAAAAACAATAGAGAAATTACAATTATTTTTTTGTTCTTTAAACCTAGCTCAAAAATAATTCGAAAAACAAAAACTTTTTGTCGACAACTCATCGGAAATAAAGCAACGACGTGATTAACTACCATTTCTAGTTATATGTTTTAAGAGAACGGTTAATTGCTCTAATTCAAGTCGTTTATTACATTTTGGACAATGACCATGTGATTTAATATATTTAGCCAAATGTTCAAGATGATTTAATGCTCTACAGTTAGGGCAAGAAGCGACTAACTCGCCATAACTTATGGGCTTATCACAAGAGCTACATACTGCAATCTCGAAATTACAATTGGAGCATATGGTCTCACCTAAATTGCATTTCTGCGAACAATAGTAACACTTGAATTTTTTAGATGATCGTTTTTTAGTTACGTTTCTAGTAAAAATACCTTCTATTCCATCAAAGGTACCGATTTTATCTATAACACCTGTAGTAATCCATGATGATAATATTTCATTAACTGCTGATTCGTCAATTTGCAGCAATTCAGCAATCTGTTCTATAGAATAATCTTTTCCGGAATCTAGTGTGACAAGATTAATGAACATTTTTTGTTCTATTACAAATTGTTCTTCCTCTTTTTTCAGATTTTCTAGCGTTTTTTTCGAAATAATCATTTTCCGACCAAACATTACAAGTAGTATTGTTATAACAATAAAAAGTATAGATAAAAATATACTAAGAAAAAGTAACCAATATCGAAATGATGGCACACTTTGAGGATCTAAGGGATCAGAGCCACGACGAATTTCCTGACCATCACTATAACCATCACCATCAGTATCCCAGTTAAATGGATCTGTTCCATAGAAAATTTCTTCTTTATCAGTAAGACCATCATTATCAGGATCTGCTTTTAATGGATCTGTTGAATAAATATAGACTTCATCATAGTCGTTTAAGCCATCCCCATCTGTATCCGGATTGTTAGGATCAGTATAATACACATTTTCTTCTTCATAATCATTTAGACCATCGAGATCACTA
The DNA here is from genome assembly GCA_016649625.1 of Candidatus Bathyarchaeota archaeon. GTDB lineage: Archaea > Thermoproteota > Bathyarchaeia > Bathyarchaeales > Bathycorpusculaceae > AD8-1. The sequence continues at coordinate 54 of JAENXI010000209.1, read as the reverse complement.
TCAAATGTTATTATTTGCAAATCATTAGCACTACTTGAATGAGCAATGTACAAT
>JAENXI010000208.1 GCA_016649625.1 Candidatus Bathyarchaeota archaeon | reverse complement strand
ATTTTTCCTCCACGCATTTCAATATTGCTTACAACTCCTGATCCATTTCCTAATGTTCTTCCTTTTTCTGTTGAGTGAACATGAAAAGCCAATGGGAGTCCGGTCTCTTTTTTCACTGTAATTCCTCCCATAATAGAGAGCCAATCATGTGCAACTACGATATCGTATTTGATTTTTTCTTTTTTAATAAGATCATTGATGAGTTTTGAAGCAGATAAATAATTATACACAAGTAATTTGCCAAATAGATTAATTCCTCTACCCCACTTTCTTATATCTTCAGCAATTACATCTGGTAATGAATCTGAAACATCGATATGTAAAGGACGATGTATTTCTATTCCTCGCCAAATTTCTCTTGTAGGTAACGAACCTTCATCATCGTTCATGGTAAACACTGTAACATCATGATCCATTAAAACAAATTTTCGAGTTATCTCAGCAGCATAAGTTCCAAGTCCACCTACAATTTTTGGAGGATACTCATAAACAAGCACAGCAGCCTTCATTCTCATCACAATTTCCAGATTAGCAATAATGATGTTCTGTACTAAAACTTTGCTTATTTTAATTCAATAAATAAATGGGAAACTTTGATTAGTTTGTCTATTCATATAAGAAATTGGTGTAACCTGCTATGAGTTTGTCACCTGTTAAACTTGAAATATTAGATGACTTATTATTGAATGATCGATTGGTAAAGCCGATTCAAGTCTCAAAAGAGATAGGAAAAGAGTTTCCCTCAGTTATGATGCATATATTGGGGCTCACTCGAATGGGATATGTGACTTCTCCTGAAAAAGGGCATTATACAATTACTCAAAAAGGGAAAAATTTTTTTGGATTGCCTGAAATAACTAGAGATTTGGCTAGGACCTTGCTCGTAGGAAAACTCCATGACAAAGCTTTCCATTTTTACAAAGATGTAGGTGAGCCTTTAAATATCAATGCCTATAACCTCCAGACTTTTAATAAAGAACTTAAAAGAATTCAAGTTAATTCTGTTGATTTTCATATGAAAAGAGGCGATTTTGAAGTATGGTTTGAAGGTATTGGTGATCCAGAATTAGCTAAAAAATTAGCTCTTTTGAAAAAAAAGAATTTTGACGGTGAAGTTTTGAGAAGAAGTCTTCAGATAATGATTGTTAATAGATGTATAGCATTAGCAAAAATTGCTGGATATACTGTTGTGACTAAATAATGTTCTACAATATTATTCTGGATTAAATCAGATTCATCTTTTTTTTAAATCTATTTTATATAGCAAAATCACGAAATAATATTAGTATCCAAATAGGGGCGTGAAAATTTTAGGCAAATTCAGGGTAGTATCTGCAAAACTTCCTGAAGAGGTTTATAATGAAATGGTTTTACGGATTCCTGAGGGGGATAGAAGTAATTTTATTAGGGAAGCAATTATCAATAAACTTCAAAAAACTCCAAAACCAGATAAACTTCTTGAATTGGAAGGAAAAATGTTTAAAATAGAAAGTGATTTTCAAGAAATCAGAAAACATTTAGCCGATTTGGAACTACTGACATATCATAACGGAAAGCTTAATCCACATATGTTTTGTATCGACGAAATAGACCACAAAATTATAGATTATTTATTACATTATAAAGGTGCAACTACTCCAGAACTGGCAGAATATATCAAAACAAATAGGTGGTTAATTCTAAATAGGCTGCGGAAATTACAAAAAAACTCGAAAAAACAGATTGGAGAAGCCTTAATTTATTATTGTGCTGGTGAAAAATCTGGAAAAAAAAAGGCTTGGTGGATTAATTCGAAAATAATTGGTGAATAAAATCGGTTAATTTTAAATCTTGTCTGGTTCTTTTTTTAGATGTGGGCCCGTTGCCTAGCACGGATTAAGGCGCCGAACCTTACTGTTTAACAGTTAGGTGCGTAAGCCTCCGAGCACTTCTGTGGAAGAAAGCCGGAAATCAGGGGTTCAAATCCCCTCGGGCCCGCCACTATTTGGAAAGAGGAGGGCGTTTTTTAATGGTAACAATGCAAACGATCTATGTTTCGACTTGTTTTCAACGTATTCGACCATCCCCTCTTTTTGTCTTCACATCAATTCTTAGTGTAATTAATACATCAGATTTACTTATTAAACTTACTTTTCTGCCAAAACTTGCTTTTTGTTATTTTACCCCGAAAAAAGAGGAAAAACAAGGTAAAAATTAGTGTTAAGTATTTAGATTTGCTTGTCAAGATTTCTTGACCAGGCAGTTTTTTGGCTTGCGTGTTTTT
>JAENXI010000207.1 GCA_016649625.1 Candidatus Bathyarchaeota archaeon | reverse complement strand
GTACACACATACAATATGTCCTTTTACAGACATATTGTGTCTTATATATCAATACTCGTTAAACGTGCATATAAACGTTGACACATAATAAAAGCATACCAAAACCACTAAAAAAGCCGAAAAACCCTTGGAGAGGGCGTGTTTTTTGGTTTTTTTGGTGTTTTTTGGGTTAAATATGAACTGTACAACACATAACCAAAAAACAGAAAAAAGTTACATAAAAAAATAAATCTAACAACAAAAATTCAATTTATTTCTCCAAGTTGATCTTTATAAAAAATATTAAACAACAAAAACAACCTTATAAAACTCTAATAGAATTTAAGCAACCAATAGATAAAACAAGATAGGAAAAAAACCATATGAGAATTCTATTTGTCTGTTATGGAAACGCTTATCGCAGTCCATTAGCTGAAGCTCTTCTAAAAAAGAGAAGACCAGACCTAAAAATAGATTCTGCTGGATTAAAAACATCAATTCCAATAGGTACTTCAATAAAAGAATTCTTAAAAAATAATGGAGCCACTCAATATCTCAAAAAAATACCTCAAAGCATAGATCAAAAAGATCTAAAAAATTATGATCTTATAGTAACCATGGAAAGTATCCACACAAAAGAAGTTTTAAAAAAATGTCCAGAATGTGAAAATAAAATAATTGAGTGGAACATAAAAGATCCATATTTTCTTGATAAAAAGAGTGCTAAAGAGATTTTACAAGAAATCAAAATAGAAGTAGAAAAATTAGCAGATTCAATTTAAATTTTATTTTTTGTGGCATTCCCCGAGTCTTTTAGATTTCACCTGGGTAATTATTGGTGGAGAACAAAAAAGACAAAAAATTTAATCAAAATAATACAAATAAAAAAAGATTAAAAATATGCTTATCAGAGAAACTTTCAGATCAATAATTTACAGTATCTTCAGCCTTGCTTCTATATCCGATATGATGTCAGGATCATCCTCAGTTTTTAAAGCGTCATTTAGCAGAGTTCTTGCAACTTCCAGTTTATTATCACCAAACGTCTTAGAAAAATTGCTTGGTTGTCGTTCATTAACTTTAATAGTTTTTGGTAAATTACACACAAAATTAACTGGATAATCCGGGGATTTGTCCAAGTCAACTATTGACATTCGAATATGTTTAGGTTTTATGTAACTATCGGAACTATAATGCTTGGTTATACGTAATTTTAAATTCATAATATTTCATCTTGTTTAATTGAAAATACTTATCATAACTTGTTAATTTTGGAGCATTTATCCTTTTGTTCAATTATCCTCGGCTGTATATAATATTTGTTCAAAATCATAATCAGTTCTCAGAAGTAATTTCTAAACTTTTTAGAATAACCTAAAATAACATTCCAATCACAACCATGATCACTATTGAAGTGATATCGTTGTTGGAATAGATTCTAGGTTAAGGAAATAGATTAGTTCTTAGGTTCCAATATTTGCAGAATTATCTTTTGCATTTGATTTTAGTTATGAGAAAAAGAGGAAAAAAGTTAATTATAAATAAAAAAAATCGTAAAAGGAAAAGCTAGCCCTAAAATGAAGATAAAAAAAACTTTCTAAGAATTCCAGCAGCAACATAACAAGCACCAAAATTGGCAGTTATAGACTGAAATAGATGTGGGGGAAAATTCAGCAGTTATAATTGTGATTTATAGGAAATTAGAAATCGAAAAAAGAAATGTTAATGTGTGGAGTAAATAACTCAGATCTGATTAAGATAAACAGTAGGTTTAAAAAAATTAAAAGTGAGATATCTAATTGATTTTGCCATTTAGGGCTTGAAATTCGGCATTATAGGTTTTTTTGCCTTTTTTATCTACAGTAAACGAAGTTTTTGAGGAAAAAGTAACTCCAATTAGCCTTCTAAAGGCTAAACTAAAATCTGCCACTGTATCGTCAAACCAACAGATTACATACTTGTTCTCTAATCCAGCAATTGACGATATACAATCAAGATTGCCCATAAGAGGAAAGAAATCCTTAATTTTTCCAGTTAGTGGTTTATCTTTAGATATATTGATTTCAAGTTTTGACGATTTTACTACCACAAAAGGTTCTTTCTCAGGCGGATTTTTTTCTACATAAAAAGTTAAAACAGGTTTATTCCAAACATAAGTCATCAATAAAACCTCAAATAAACATTAATTTAAAGTAATATATAATTCAATTGTCTTTAATGGTTATTTTATAATGTAATGAAAGTCAGCATGATAAAAATATTATCTAACAACCAAGCATCTTGTA
>JAENXI010000206.1 GCA_016649625.1 Candidatus Bathyarchaeota archaeon | reverse complement strand
TTTAGAGATAAGCTACCCGAAGGAAAAAGTATTGATCTTCAAAAAGAGATAGACGATATCGAGTGGAAAATACAGACTACCACACTTGAATTAGATGAAGAAAAACAATTAGTCGAACAAGTCAAAATAATTGCTACACAATTGAGCAAATACAAAAAAATGGATAAACAGAAATTGATAATCCATAAAATACAAGCTGAGCTTGATAAAATGGATAAAATCGCAAATACAGCTCATGAAGAACTTTCAAAAATAGCAAAAAAAAGTCAAGAAACACATAAAGTAATCTCATTAACCATTGATGAATTAAATAATGTTAAAGAAAAAGCTGATCAGCATCATATTTCTTATTTAGAGGAAAAAAAAGAACACAAACCACTAAAAGATGAAATTAAAGAACTTTTGAATAAGAAGAAGAATCTTTTAATAATAATAAAAGAAAAAGATAATAATAAAAAAAGAGAAAACGAACAAAAACTGAAGAAAAAAATTAAAACAGAAGCACAAATAAAGCTTAAAAACGGAAAAAAACTCAGCTTACAAGAATTTAAACTTATAACTGAATCAGAAGATGAAACCATTAAAGAAGATTAATCGTAATTATTAATTAAAGGATTATTGACAGATGACCATTAAGGATAAAGATGAGCAAAACGTGGAAAAGCGCATCCTTATTTTATGTGTTGATAGAGATGGTGATCTAGAAACTAAAGCAGAAATTGAAACTCCACTTATTGGCAGGAAATCAAACTTAGATTCAGCAGTTTCTTTGGCTTTGCATGATCCTGAAGAACCAGACGCCAATGCAATGTTTGAAGCAATTCGCCTTTATGATCGTTTACAAAATGAAAAACAACCAGATGAAACCTTAGAAGTTGCAACTATATCTGGGTTGCAACATGGTGGGGTTCGAGCAGATCGAAAATTAGTCTCAGAATTAAACAGTTTATTAAAGACCTTTCATGCAAGTGAGGTCATATTGGTTTCTGACGGATATTCAGATGAAGCAATTCTACCCCTCGTAGAGTCAAGAGTTCCAGTTTCTTCAGTTAGAAGAATTGTAATTAAACATAGTGAATCAATTGAAGAAACTGCTGCATTGTTTTCAAGATACATAAAACTCATATGGGAAAATCCACGTTATGCGCGTTTAGCCCTTGGAGTTCCAGGTCTGCTGCTTTTTCTTTTCGGAGTTTTTTACGTATCTGAAGTTTTGAATTATTATTATATTGCAATTATTTTCATTCTAGGAGGGGTTTTGCTCATAAAAGGTTTTGGAGTTGATAGAGGGGTTAAAAATTTTTACAATTGGGCTAAAGAATATTCACCTCCAGCTTTACCTGTACAGATCTCAAATTACGCTATTATTGCAGGGATACTCTGTGTTCTTGTGAGTGTATATCTGGGAATTTCGAATGCTGCAACAAATATTATTCAACCGCTTCCTGAAGATGTTGCTGGTTGGATTAGTATTCTTCCAAATGTAGCAGGATTTTTTATTAAAGGATTAAGAGATCTAATGGTTGTTGGAATTGGAATAATACTTTTTGGAAGAAGTATTAGATTATATTTTGAGCGAAGTCCTCGATTATTACGAAATGTAGCTCTGATTATGTCTGTCGTGTGGTCTCGTTGGATTTTAGATGCTACTGCAAATATCTTAATTGAACCTGCAATAAGTATAGAGGATCTAGTATTTCAAAATTTGATATTCACAATAATCGTAGGAATTCTCATAATTATTGCATCAATATTGTTAGTTCTTATAATTCATCGATCAAAAAGAAGTTTTTTTGGTGAGTCCAAAGAATTAGAGGAAGAATTTCAAGAAGGCCTAAAAGGTTTATAGGAAATGAGTGGAATATGGCTTTCTTAAGTTACTTTATAGTAAACTTTAATTGAAACAATCAAAGTTTTACCTCTATAACTATTTCAATTTCTTAAGAGAAATGAAGGTTTATAAATGCTTAAAAATTTTCTTTCCATAATAGGAGCTTACAAACTTTATGAAAAATGGCTTTGGTTTCAAGTTAAAAATGGTCCTAAACTTGAACATATAGCTATAATTATGGATGGAAATAGGCGATGGGCTTCTGAAAAGGAACGTAATCCTTGGTTAGGTCATAAAAAAGGAGCTGATACTGTTGAACATCTTTTGGAATGGTGTGAATTGCTAGGCGTAAAATCTGTAACTCTTTATACTTTTTCTACAGAGAACTTCGACAGGATTCCAGAAGAAATTGCAGAAATTATGAAAATTGCAGAAGAAAAA
>JAENXI010000205.1 GCA_016649625.1 Candidatus Bathyarchaeota archaeon | reverse complement strand
CATGTGAACTTCTGCTTGGGCTTCTTGATTTATGGCTTTGATTTTTTGTGTACCTGGCATTTCAGCTGCTACCAACTCTACTCTACTCTGTCTGCAATAAACAAGATGTGTGCATCGTTTGGTCTTAAACCTCCAACTACTCCGGTTGTGTATGATACGGGTAAATCTTTTATTTTTGTGACTATGAAATCTGGTGTTTTAACATATCTTCTGTCTGACATTTTGTTTTCCCTCTTTTTTTTGTTATTTCGGCTAAATAACTTTTTTTAAATCCAGAAAAAGATTAAATTGAACAGTGATAATAAAAGTATAGACAAGAAGGAGTAGATACCTATGATGCCAAGAAAAATCAAAGAAAATGTTTTCCTAATGGGTGCAGTCGATTGGAACAGACGATTATTCGACTCACTAATTCCCCTACCAGACGGCACAAGTTACAACGCATACTTAATCAAGGGAAGCAAGAAAACAGCATTATTGGATACAGTTGATCCACCATTAATTGACGTTCTACTATCTCAGTTAGATAGCTTTGAGAAAATTGATTTTATTGTATCACATCATGCTGAACAGGATCATTCCGGATCCATACTACGTGTTCTCGAAAAATATCCCAATGCAAAGGTCATAACCTCCTTGAAAGGAAAGGGGATGATTGTTAATCATCTATGTGTACCCGAGGAAAAAGTAATAACCGTAGAAGATGGGGAAGAACTTTCTTTGGGAGATAAGACTTTAAAGTTCATTTACTCACCTTGGGTTCATTGGCCTGAGACAATGTTGACTTATTTAAAAGAGGAAAAGATTCTTTTTACCTGTGATTTTTTCGGTTCGCATATAGCAACTACAGATATGTACGTCACTGATGAAGGCCAGGTATATGAAGCTGCAAAAAGGTATTTTGCAGAGATAATGATGCCCTTTAGAAACATTATAAAGAGGAATATAGAAAAAATAAGCGAATACGAAATAGGTATGATTGCACCCAGCCACGGTCCAATTTATGATAAACCAGAGTTTATAATAAATGCGTATAAGGATTGGATATCTGATACCCCGAAAAACGTTGTTGTTTTGCCATACATATCGATGCATGGTAGTACTGAAAAGATGGTTCAGTATCTTGTTGATGGATTAACAAAAAGGGGCGTTAAGGTACACCTATTTGATTTGGCTGTAACGGATATAGGGAAACTTGCTATTGCCTTAGTAGACGCGGCAACTATTGTTATTGGAACTCCAACGGTTCATGTTGGTCCGCATCCGATGGTAGTATATGCCACAAAATTAGCGAATGTACTTAGGCCTAAGGCCAAATTTGCGTCTGTAGTGGCATCTTATGGTTGGGGAAGTAAAGCGATTGAGCAGATTGCTGAAATGATTCCGAACCTTAAAGTAGAAATATTAGAACCGATTCTCGTGAAAGGTTATCCAAGAGAGGATGATTTTAAAGCGTTAGATAACTTGGCGGATGTAATAGCGTCAAAACATAAAGAGAATGATTTCCATTGAGAAATGCACCAATTATGCAACAGAGGGAAAATGGTTTAATTAAAAATAGAGGTTTTATTGTTTTCTTATCATTTTATAATGATTCTAATTACTGTTTAATCTGGCATCGTCTAACTACACAGAAGGCGGGTTATATCCAAGACTATAATCCATAATAAAGCACAAATTCAACATTTACTTCATTAGGCACGTATCTAAGGGGAAAATGATGGACGACAAAGAAGAGACTAAAGATCACACAGAAATGACCAAAGAGGAAGTTTTCAAAGACTACGGCAACGTTCTCAGCGGTGTCAAAAGTAGGCCAAAAATCAAGACACGAAGACCCCCTAAGAAACTAAAACAGTGTTACAAATGCGGCAGAGTAGGCGACGAAATGACTAAACATTCGCTCACCGGTGAACATAAGCCACCTTTCATATGGCTGTGCAGGCAACCCTGCCACGACGAAGTGCACAAGTTCGGAATAAAAATGACAAAAGAAGAGAAAGCAGCGCTAAAACGACAGCCTCCATGCAGCATACAATTCCCCACAGAAAACAACATTGCCAATCCTTACACAAAACTGATCGAGCCTGAGTCGCTATATGGGCAAAAATTCAAGCAGTCTTTCAAGCGGATAAACTCTGAAAATAAAGAAACATAATAAAAAACAACCAAAAAACAAGTTTGGGTCGCAAGCTAAATAGTCTTTTTTACAGCACGCTTCTTTAGCAAAGTTTTTTTACCTTTTTATTATTTTAAAAGTTCTTATGTAGAAATGGT
>JAENXI010000204.1 GCA_016649625.1 Candidatus Bathyarchaeota archaeon | reverse complement strand
TTCTTTTAGCTTCCGTAGACGAATCTTTTTCTTCTATCGGAAAATCTGCAAAACAAAGAATATACTCTCATCTGCAAGAACATTATGACATCTCAAGAGATGAGATCCCTTCGAGAATAAGCGATTTTGCTGAGGCTCTTGAAGAAAGTTATAATCTATATGGAAAGTTGATTGAGATTAAAATAATGAAGGCTCTTTACGAAAAAGTAGGACCGTTATTGTATTTTCCACATGGAGTAGATCTATCATTTGCGAGTTATGTGGAAATGTTAAGATATTTAGTTTGAATTAATCTTAAACCAGCAACAACATGCCAATGAGAACAACAGTGTAATTCTGAAAATTAGGTATGAAACTAATACTTTTCAAACTTTTGATGTTGTTGAATCGAGAAAGGAAATGTTAGATTTTATGTTGGTTTAATAGTTATTTTTTCGATCTTGTTACACCAAGGTATGACACTTTTTTCTTTAGAGAAGACTTCAGATATTTCTTTTAAAATTTCGTCTTCTGCCTTTTGTTACTCTCTTCAACAAGAGAAAGTTCAATAGTAACTTTTCTTGAACCCTCATTATAGTCTCTAAATTTGTTTGCTGTACAACTTCGATTCTCCAGAATTCGACTAAATGATGATTAGTTGAGTTTTTTTCAACTCGAAAAGTTGGGGCAAAAGTGTATATTTTTCCCAAACTTGTTGCATATAGTTGACTATATGGGTGTGGACCCTGTGCGAGGTACGCTTTTTTTTGAATACTTCTGTTTTAAGGTAACCTGACCATTCTCCTTTTCCAGGAACTATGATTGGTCCTTGAACTTCGATATAGGCGTTTTGATTAAGCCATTGTCTTGCTGCATTTATTGCTTTGGACCTGATTTTTAGAGTGGCGACCATTTTTTTATTTAAAAAGTTAACTTTTCCGACCATGATATTGTTACCTTCTATCTGGTTCTAACGAGTTATTAGGTTTTGAAATAATTAGATATTTCATATTCTAACCTTTAATACTTGATTGACTATGTTATGCGTGTATTAAATAGAATTCTTGTGACTGCGGTTTCAAAGAATATCTGATTTTTCTATTTTTTACAAATATGAACCAATGTTAAAGGATGTTAATGTATGGAAACAAATACAGGAGTTCTTTATGGACTTGAAGCGAGTATAAAAACAAAACTCATAGCCCAAGGGGCTATTTCAGAAGAAAAAGCTGTAACAAGTCAACAAGCTAATTTTGATATGCAGGAACGAAATTGGATGGCATACATCGCTGGAGGCATGTTCGCAACGATAAAAAAGACTGGGAATGGTCGCTTCTATGTGCATTCTAGAGGTAACTCTGTTTAGTTAGGTAATCTTGTTTTTTCTTCATTTTATTGCCTTTTTTTAGTTTATTATTTAAGGTGATGCTCTTTTTTAGATAATAAACGATCTCTTTTCGGAGTTGTTTTAGAACCTAATTTCGTTTAATGTTCTGTAAATATTGTTTATGGGAAGTGTTTGTATTTGCTTAATTTTTTTCTGTCAGTATTGTAATAACACTTATTTATTATGTTTAGTGTGAAACGATAGTAGATTGGTGGTAGACCTCAAAGGGGGTTCTTGGAGGAATAATACCGGATTTGTTCGGATCAAAACAAAATAGCTCACAACTTCTTGTGTTATTAGCAGCTTTGAATGAAGAGCATGGAATTGGTCCAACTATTAAAGATTTAAAACGGTTTTTAGGGGATCCAGTTTTTCTTGTTATAGATGGTAGAAGTGTAGATAAAACTGTTAAAATCGCAAAAAATTTTGGAGTTACAATTCTAAAACAACTAGGAAATGGAAAATGTTAGTAGATGCTGATTTTACTTATCCTGCTGAATTTATTCCATGTATGATAAAGATATTAGATAAAAGACCACAGGTTGGGATGGTTTGTGGCAATAGATTTAATGATAAATATGTCAGAAGTGGCATGAAAAATATGTTTTTTTTCGGAAATAGAATTTTATCTTTTACTCATAATTTACTTAATGGAGTTCATCTTGACGATCCGTTAACTGGATTACGAGTTGTTCGATGGGATCTACTTAGGAATTGGCGTCCTAAATCCTTAGGATTTGATATGGAAATTGAGTTAAATCATTTTGTTGAAAAACAAGGATATACTATAGTTGAAGTTCCAATTGGCCTTAGACCTCGGCTAGGTAAAAAAAAGCTAAAAGTTCTTGATGGATTAACGATTTTCAAGCGAATAATTTTAGAAAGCATGTACCGTAATTGAAAGAATTGGTTTTAG
>JAENXI010000203.1 GCA_016649625.1 Candidatus Bathyarchaeota archaeon | reverse complement strand
ATTTGTAGGGTCTGTGATGATATCACGTCAGTATGAGGGGGAAGTATTAATTTGGTGTATTCCCTTTATGATTTCGACTTATTATTTAATCTTCTGAGACGCTGCACAATAGTTCTATTTTTGAACATAATTGCAATTTATACTATTTTTTTATTTTAGTGTAAAAATAATTTCCTTTTTGTCTTATTTTACAGATAATTTTGAGTATAGTCTGTATAAATGGAAAAGGTTCCGAAAGAAATCCACGACCAATGAGATTATCACCTCTAAGTCACATGATAAAAGAAAAAAATTAGAATCACGAAGTTACTCTTAGTTAAGTGAGATTCTTTGAAACATATACTCCATCGCGTTTGTAACCAAAGCGTCTATAGTACTGTTTTGTACCCAATGCACTAATTACTAAAATCTTTTTTACATTATAATTATTTTTTGCGATCCTCTCTGCTTCTTTTAAAAGAATTGAACCATATCCTTTGTGTTGCCACGCCTTTATGGTATGCATTCCAACAGGCACTAATGGTCCATAAACGTGCAGTTCTCTTACAATTGCTGAAGAGATTGAGCTGATTTCAGGTCTATGAGCTTTAGAGGAGGGAATTCGTAAACGAAGATATCCAATTAATATGTGGTTCCTCAAATCTTCTATTGAAATAAAAATTTCTTTTCCATCTGAGGCGTTATAAGTGGTAGTTATTGTTTGGATATCTTCGAGGTTTGGAGTTATGTTGTCACGCATTAATTTGTGGCCTACCTCCCTGCAGCGAATACATTTACATAAATAATTATTTTCAAGCATCTTTTTATGAACAATTTGCCTAAGATTGCTTTTTTTAACACCTGCAACTATTAATCCTGCAGGAATATCACGTTGAACTCTCATTATACGAATCCAAGAAGGAATATTATTTTTCAGTTCAGCAATAAGATTTGCAGCTTCTTCAGTTGAGTAGGGAGCATATTTTCCTTGCAGATACAAGTCATGTAATTTTGTTCCCTCTATAACAAGACAAGGATAAATTTTTATCATGTCAGGTTTAAATTTGGATTCAGAAAAAATTTTGTTAAAAGCTTTCATATCTTTTTTAGGTGTTGATCCTGGCATTCCAGGCATTAAATGATAAACAACTTTTAGCCCAGAATCTTTGGCGATGCGTGTGGCTTCCGTGACGTCAGTAACAGTGTGTTTTCTTCCAGCTAATTTGTAAATTTTATCTGAAGGATTTTGAACTCCAATCTCAACTCTTGTAACTCCCATATTTAACATGCTGTCAACATGGGGGATTTTACACCAATCAGGTCTTGTTTCTACAGTTATTCCGACATTGCGGATACTACTTTTTTCTGCATTGTTTTTTGCTTCCTCAAAATTTTTTGAAGGAAGAAGGGTAATTGCATCTAAGGCTCTTTGAATAAAATGTGTTTGATAGTTCATAGGTGTAGATGGAAAAGTGCCACCCATAATAATTAACTCAATTTTGTCAACTATATGACCTATTGATTTTAGTTGTTTAATTCGAGCTGTTACTTGAGAGTATGGATCATAATTATTTTGAGTTCCTCTTAATGCTGCAGGTTCATGACCAGTATAACTTTGAGGGGTACCTAGAGAGGTACCCCCAGGACAATAAATACAAGGTTCAAGTTGAGGACACGAATGAGGTTTAGTCATTATCGCAATTACGCTTACCCCTGAAATTGTTCGGATTTTTTTTCTTCGCAATATTTTCAAAAGCTTTATTTTTTCGTGGGGTTTCAGATATTTAATTATTTCAGCGTTCGATAAAGTACGATCAAGTTTTAGTTTTGCAGCTACACGGGTTTTAGTTTGATGTAATTTCCTACTAGTATGTAAGGATTGCATCATAAGTTCATTAATAATTTCTCGAGCTGCTTTTTCTATAACCAAATTTAGAATACCACTTAAGAATTTACAGTATCTGCTAAATAAATTAATTAATTTTTAATTTATCATCAAAAAAATGACGATTAATATGTAGACATCAAAGAAAAAGTTATTTAATACCAGTTTTGGCCAGGTTGTTTCTGTAAAATAACTCGTTTACGATAATTTTGTTTATTTCGATTTCTAGGACTGGGTTTGGTTTTTTTTTGACCTACTATTTTTGGTGTTTGAGACCTAACTTTTCCAGCTTTAGATAAAGACCCGTGTGTTGGCAATTATTTGCACCTTTTCTTTCCTTTTTAACAGGATAGTAACTCTTAAACCTTTTCAATTATATTTCGGATAAGAGTAAATTAAACCAAGCGGGGGTCGCCAAGCCAGGTCAAAGGCGTAGGCTTCAG
>JAENXI010000202.1 GCA_016649625.1 Candidatus Bathyarchaeota archaeon | reverse complement strand
AATTCATTTCATGATTTGGAATTCATAAACAATTTTAGGTTTCATTTACACACAAAACAGTAGGATATTTTATGCCAATAGAAAAAGAGAAATTTATGAAGACGACCACCAATGTGGAAGCTGAAATAGCCTCTTTCTTAAAGACACGCAAAGAGAAGGCATTCACAGCCGAAGAAATAATGGGATAAACAAGTTTTCATGTGGACTTCGATTCTCCAACAACATCCAAAACATCCACTTTTGTTGAAGCAAACTTTGTTGCGGTACTCAATGACTTAGTCAGAAAAGGACAAGTCGCAAAGAAAGTTGTCAACAACAGAATGTACTTCACAGCAACCGAATAAGCATATTAGGAGACTAATAGAGGTACATTGTTGAAAACAGTATTTTTCAGAAAATTCTGTGCCCCTTTGCGCGCAATGCCATTTGTCAATTATTATTGTTAAAGCATTTTTGCACATTTTTCCGATTAACGGTCAAAATGGTGGTTCTGAAGTGCTAAGTATGGTAACCTAAGTCTCCCTGATGTGCGCTCGTGCTGTGCCATTTGATTTATTACTGGATTTTGGGACAATTGCGCGCCTCAACTACGCTCTAATCCTGTTTGGACTTAAACTCCCTGCAAATATTGTTCTCGGAGGTCGTCTGCTTAACAATAGAGCAATACGGTTTACCTCTCCGACTCTTTAAGTGAACACAGTTTCTACAAACTCTCTCAACAGCCATTAAAACTACTTCCTCAACTTCCAATGGTTACTACATCAGTTATTAATTTATTAAACATTCAAACGATGGAATGCGTGCACACAATCCAAAATTATATCTTCCACTCCGAACACTTCAATGTGGTGATTGAATTGGGTATGGGAAAAAGCTCTAAGAAGAAGCCACTGACCAAGAAAGAACGAGAGGAAAAGAAAAAAAAGCGAAAAGAAAGCCGCCCGAAATAGACTAAGCTACACCAGTCAGATGAGTACCCGCGCAATTTAGATTGTTGTTGCACGCGCGCACCTACAATAATTTCCGCATTTAACGTGTGCGCATGCTGAGGAATAGAACAATCATATAATTTAAAAGAATCTGGCAACTCTTACGCATGTCTTGTTCTCGCTTGCTGGCTATCAGGTATTTTAATAATAATTAGCTTTAGCTAGCTCCTTTGTTAGTTTATGCACCTTTTGGAAGCCAAGAATGGTAGTTGGGTTTCGGCTCCTCGCGGAAATATTCTTGGGTTTTATCTTCTTTTTTCTTTATTGGTTTATTACACCAAGGGCAGTCCCTCGGTAGTTCCGCGCCTAAGTCCCACTGAGACTGGGTGAAGCTGACGTTCCGCTTACAGGTCGGACATTGTTTATTTACCAAAATTCTATTACCCCATTTAAGTTTTAAATTATGAGCCAACTAAGCTATAGCTCATTAAACCTATTAGGATATCAGGTATTTAATTAATCGCGCGCTTCTGCTTGATGTATCCAGTTAAGTAATGTTGAGGGCGTTACGCCAATGATGCCTGCTAAATAGTTTCGTCCATTTTTTGTAGATGCTACGCTTATTAGATCGTCTACAGTGTTAATGTCGAGTTTTCTAAGCCTACGAGCATAGATGTAGCCGATTCCTTCGATTGACTCAAGGTCCTGTGTTTTTCTAATCTCTTGAAAAGAAGGCTCATCACGCTGTTCTGGTGATTTGTTGTCTGTTTTTGAGTTATGTGAGGTGGCGTATCCAGGAAGCCAGACGGGCAGACTAATTTTTCCTTTTGAAGGACCCCGTAAATAAGAGTAAACTATTACGATGATTACCCCCCAGATGAGCCCGTTTATCATTGAAGCTACAAGAAGCTCTCCCGAGACTCCAGCTATCTGATGAGTTGTTTCAGAATTTCCTAAAACGTCACATATTGTTTGTCCCGGAGGCACGTTTGGGAACATCAGGGTGATGATGAAAAGAAACAGGAAAGATGCTACAAAAACTAACGCGCCTAACATTTTTAGTGGATTTGATGTTGAATTAATTTAGTGTTTATGAAACTAAAATCATAATTCAAAAATGACATTTTAGGCTAAAGAATCAATGGCTGAAATTCTCGCTAAGCAGGAACCTTTGCAGAGCAATTATGGTTGGAGCATGAGTTATCTTGCCTTCAGTTAGCATCTCTTTTACTTCCTCAACAGGCACGCGTTTTACGTTTATCTGCTCTGTTGCTTCAAGCATTTGTGTTCCATTCTTCAGGTCCTTGGCAATGAAAAGGTGAGCCTCTTGTGTGCTTCTTGACAAAGGATGAAAACAGCCATGATACAAGTTGCCCAGCGCTGTAG
>JAENXI010000201.1 GCA_016649625.1 Candidatus Bathyarchaeota archaeon | reverse complement strand
GGCAATAGTGTAGGAGGAATAACAACACCATATCTTCTCCAACAGCTTGGATGTAAAGTCACTACAATAAACGCTAACATCGATGGAACTTTTCCTGGTCGCTTACCAGAACCTCGCCCTGAAACTCTTAAAGAGTTATCAGCAATAGTGAAAGCAATAAAAGCAGATTTAGGTGTAGCTTTTGATGGTGACGCCGATAGATCAATATTTGTTGATGAAAAGGGTGACATTCATTGGGGAGACAAAACATTCTCGGTGATAATAAAACATTTTCTAATAAAAAATCCGCATGAAAAAATAGTAACACCTGTGAGTTCTTCAACATTAGTTAAAGATACAGTCGAAAGCTATAAAGGCGAATTAATCTGGACAAAAGTTGGGAGCGTTACAGTTTCACAAACAATGAAAAAAGAAAAAGCCAAACTGGGTGGAGAAGAAAACGGAGGAGTTTTTTATGGGCCTCACCAAGCAGTTCGTGATGGAGCCATGACGACAGCACTACTTTTGGAGATAATGGCTAAAACAAATAAAAAATTATCTTCTTTAATCGAGGAACAACCTCAATACTATATTGAAAAAGGAAAAATTAAGTGCATAGAAGAAAAGAAGAAAGAAATTATGAAGAATATGCTCCAAGTAGTAAAAAAAGAAAAAATAACAACCATTGATGGAATAAAAATCTGGTTTGATGATAAAAGCGCAATCTTGATTAGGCCAAGCGGAACTGAACCTGCAATTAGGCTATATGCTGAAGCAAAAAATAAAGAAAAAGCACAAAAGTTGATCCAAAAATTTGAATCAAAACTTAAAGAAATACGCTCAACTATTGGAAGAGAGTAGCCAAAACTAAGAATAAGTTGGAGAAAAAAACTAATGCCTTCAATTCTTGGTTTAAAACCAGATGATATTAATCCCGTAGAAAAAAGAGCAAAATATACAATTGGCATAATTGGGTGTGGACAAGTTGGGTTTCAATTCGCTATAGCATTTGCAGAGGCAGGTTTTAAGGTCATATGCACCGATGAAGATCAAAATTTATTAAGACTAATAACGAAGGGAAAAATACCATATTTTGGTCGCGAAATAGAAAAAAGACTCAACAGCAATGTAAAAAGAGGAAAGATAAAAACTGAAAGTGAGATAAAAACTGCGGCTGCAAATAGTGATATTATTGTTTTAACGATTTCACCTCAAATTAACACCAGAAATAAATTAAATTTCTCAAAGATAGAACGCAGTTGTAAACTAGTTGGGGAAGTTCTCAATCAAGGCATGTTGTTTATTTATGGAGGCACAGCAAGTTTAGGTTATATCGAAAACAACATTAAAGAAATACTTGAGAATACGTCAGGATTAACAACAACTAAAGATTTTGGTTTAGTTTACAGTCCTATTCAATTTGAGAATAATCAATTCTCAGAATTTTTTATAAATCAAAAACTTACTCTTGCAGGATTTGACAAAAGCATTCTAAAATCTGCTGAGTTAATATTTCAAACCGTAATGAAGAATGAGATCGATATAGTAGTAGATTTCAAGAAATTAGAAGCCGCAGTATTATTTTCAATTATAAAAAATGATGTATACTTAGCATTCGCTAATGAGATAGCTATGATTTGTGAAAAGTCAAATTTGGATTATTTTGAAGTTATGAAAATAGTTGAGAAACATAAACCAAAG
Organism: Candidatus Bathyarchaeota archaeon; assembly: GCA_016649625.1. Lineage (GTDB taxonomy): Archaea > Thermoproteota > Bathyarchaeia > Bathyarchaeales > Bathycorpusculaceae > AD8-1. The sequence goes on along the minus strand of JAENXI010000201.1, from coordinate 641 downwards.
GATCCAGAAATAATCGGAGTAACAAAAGAAGAAAAAAATAATTTCTTTATGTTCCTTGAAAGTGAAGAAAATATTAATACTAATGTTAAGCTTTTTAGAATAGCCCGAAAAATAAACGAAGGAATAACAATCCATTCAACTAAATTAGCTCAAAAAGCGCTCCGAATTTGCGGGAAAACTTTGCGAAGAGCTAAGATTTCTATTTTTGGTTCAATTAAGCCTAAATCAAGTGGTGCGGAACTTATTAAATTACTAGAAAAGAAAGGAGCAAAAACAAGTTTATATGATCCTTTTTGTCCAAAAGGGTATTTGAAAGAAAACACAAGAGTTTTTAAAAAGAATTTAAATGAGGCAGTTGAAGGCACAGATTGTTTGATAATACTAAATGCGCACAATAATATTAATAACTTAAATTTCAAAAAATTGAGAGCCAGAATGAAGATGCCCGCAGCTATTATAGATATAGCTGGAATTATAGAACGTAAAAAAGCTGAAAAAGAGGGTTTCATATATTGTGGATTAGGAAGAGGTTCTGAAAAGTGAAGAAACTTGGAGTAGCAGTAATCGGAACAGGATTCTGGGGAAAAAATCATGCTAGAGTTTACAAGGAACTGGAATCGACTGAACTCATAGCAGTATGT
>JAENXI010000200.1 GCA_016649625.1 Candidatus Bathyarchaeota archaeon | reverse complement strand
ATAAAGAAATCAATGTATAACAATGTTTTAGGTGTTGATTATCGTTGAATCACGAAAATCCTGAAAAACATAAAATGATGAATCACCAAAAAATGAAAAAACATGAATCAGAAGAACATGCTCATCACATTCAAGAATTTAAAAGAAAATTCTGGATATCCCTTATTATAACAATTCCAATTTTACTTCTCTCAGAGCTAATTCAAACTTGGTTTAGTTTCACCCTCACAATACCTTTTCAACAAGAAATCATATTTCTGTTATCTGTAATAATCTATGGGTTTGGTGGCCTTCCCTTCCTTAAAGGAATGGTAAAAGAGATAAGAAAACGCCAGCCTGGAATGATGACTCTAATAGGAGTTGCCATCTCTGTTGCCTTCTTTTATTCTTCAGCCACTGTTTTTGTAATCAGTGGCAAAGATTTCTTCTGGGAACTAGCCACCCTTGTAGACGTGATGCTTCTTGGACATTGGATAGAAGCAAAAAGCATTCTTGGAGCTTCCAGAGCCTTAGAGGAACTTGTAAAAATTATGCCAACAACAGCACACCTCATAAAAAATGGACAAATCACGGAAGTTTCAATTTCAAGCCTACAAAAAGACGACATAGTAATAGTTAAACCAGGAGAAAAAATCCCCTCTGACGGAGTAGTTTTTGAAGGAGAATCATATGTTAATGAAGCACTTCTCACAGGTGAATCAAACCCCATCCACAAACAATCAAACAGCAAAGCGATTGGAGGTTCAATCAACGGGGATGGAGTTCTTAAGATACGAATTGAAAAAACTGGAGAAGAAACATACCTATCCCAAGTAATAAACTTAGTAAAACAGGCTCAAGCAAGCAAGTCCAAAACCCAAGACCTCGCAAATCGTGCTGCAGCTCTCCTATTCTATGCAGCCTTATCCTCAGGAATAATAACCTACATTGCGTGGTTTTTGTTGGGTGCAGTAGATATTGGTCTTGAAAGAGCAGTCACAGTATTAGTTATCGCATGCCCTCATGCTCTAGGATTAGCTATACCTTTAGTGGTTGCTCTATCAACCTCAATTACTGCAAAGAATGGAATTTTAATTAGGGACAGAAAAGCATTTGAAACAATAAAAGATGTTGATGTAGTGGTTTTTGATAAGACAGGCACCTTAACTGAAGGAAAATTTGGGGTAAGCGATGTCATATTGCTTTTGCCTGAAAAAGAGTTTTTAGAGTATACAGTGGCTATTGAGTTAAACTCTGAACACATCATAGCAAAAGCTATTGTAGATTATGCAAACAAAAAAGATGCAAAAACATCAAAAGCAAGTAATTTTAGTGCAATTCCTGGAAAGGGTGCAAAGGGTCTTGTTGGAAAAAAGGAAGTTTATGTTGGAGGTCCAAAGCTTTTAGAGGAATTGAAGATTACGATCAATGATGCAAAAATATTAGAATTGCAAAAACAAGGAAAAACTGTTGTTTTTACGATTGTTGAGGGTAAATTGGCAGGAGCTTTTGCATTGTCTGATAAGGTTAGAGAAGTATCTAAACAGGCAATAAAACAGCTCAAAGAAAATGGTATTAAAGTTTACATGCTCACTGGAGATGCAAAAGAAGTTGCGGCTTCAGTCGCAAAGGAGCTTGGGATTGACGAGTTTTTTGCCGAAGTTTTGCCTCACCAAAAATCAGAGAAGATAAAACTGCTTCAAGAAAAAGGATTGAAGGTTGCTATGGTTGGGGATGGTGTGAATGATGCTCCTGCTTTGGTTACTGCTGATGTTGGAATTGCTATTGGAGCTGGAACTGATGTGGCTATTGAAAGTGCTGATATTATTCTTGTAAAAAATGATCCTCGTGATGTAACAAAACTATCTACCCTATCAAAGAAGACTTATTCTAAGATGGTTCAGAATTTATGGTGGGCAGCAGGTTATAACATTTTGGCTATTCCTCTTGCAGCAGGAGTGTTGTATAATTATGGAATAATAATTAATCCAGCGATAGGGGCATTGTTGATGTCTTTGAGCACTGTTATTGTAGCAATTAATAGTCAAACCTTGAGAAAGTATGAAACTTGATATTAAGCACAAAAAAGGGAAAAGGTAGCGGTTGACATATTCACTAAACTGAAGTTTGTTTAACCACTTTGAAATAAGAAAGAGGAAAGATTTTTTGGTTCTAGGAGTTATATAGAATTATCTACATTTTAGTTGATTTTAATGAATGTAATAATTGGAAAAACTTTTAGAAATGAAAGGATAGATTTGGAAAATACGGCATTTCAAAAATGTTCTTTCATAAATTGTGAGATATATGCAGATAAAGGAAATTTCAACTTGGTAAATTGTGACTTTTCAAAATGTAAACT
>JAENXI010000001.1:17543-21539 GCA_016649625.1 Candidatus Bathyarchaeota archaeon | reverse complement strand
TCTTTATCATCACCATAAGGATTATTGGCTTTTGTTAAATTTCGCATATTATTGTCTCCCAAAAAATTTTTTTCTTAAAGATGAAGGCAAAGTAGCTAATCCAAAGTTCTCCGAAAGAAGATTTGATTTAAATTTTTTCACATTCACCGCATTCTTTAGAAGATGGAAAAATATGCCAGTTTTTTTTATATCATTAACAAAAGTCAAGCCTACAATCACATTATTCTTTAGCAAAATTTTTTTGTAGATTTTCTTTTCTTGATCACATTCCACTAAGATTTCATATTGTTCTTTTTCTTTTGGATTAGTAATACCAAATGAAATTATTGGCATATCAAAATATTTTAGTGAACTCATTGCAGTACCGCCTTCATAAATCGTTCTTTTTCCAGCCATATTGTATCCGGCGATTTTGCCTTCTAAATGGGCTAAAGGCCAAAGTGGTAGAAGTCGATTCTCTTTAATAAGAAAATCATAGGCCTCAGCAACATCTCCGCTGGCATACACTCCAGAAATGTTTGTGCTCATTGTTTTGTCAACTAGTATACCTCTATTGGTTTTCACCATAGTATTTACTACAAGATCTTTGCGAGGTATTACACCTATAGCAACTATAACTAAATCACAGTTTATTCGATCTCCATTAGTCAGAAGTACTCCACCAACTAATTGAGAGTTTTTAGGCTTACCCAGTATTCTTTTTACAGTTTGACCTGTTATAATCGTAACTCCAGCTTTTGCAATAACATTTTGAATCATTTCAGAAGAGTATTCATCTAAAATTAAATTTAAAATAAAGTCTTTTAATTCCACCATCGTGACCTTTAATCCACGGTCTACAAGTGCCTCAGTGACACTAACTCCAATTAGACCAGCTCCAATAACAACCGCACTTTTTGCTGTCTTGAGTTTTGAATCTAAAAGTTCAGCATCTGATAAGGTTGTAAAAGTAAGTACATCATCCCTATTTGCCCCCTCAATAGTTGGAACAAATGGCTTCCCTCCAGTAGCGATAAGTAATTTTTCAAAGTTAACAGGTTCTCCTTTATCCAATTTAACAAGTTTATGGGAAATGTTTACTTGTAATGCTTTGCGACCAGTTAGAGCATTTACGTTATGTGACTTCCAAAAATTATCTTCACGACATTTCATTTTGTCAAAATTGGCTTTCCCACTAACTAACTCGGAAATCATTGGACGAGAATAATAAGGGCATAATTCTTCAGAAATTAAGGTTATTCCACCTACTTGGTCGACTTCTCTAATAGCTTCAATTGCGCCCATTCCAGCAGCAGAACCGCCTATAATTACGTATTTTGACATATTACTATTTTGCCTCCTTATAGATTAGGGCATTATTAGGACAATTGCTTACACATGCGGGTTCATTTGAGTCGGAACAAAGATCACATTTTGAAACAGCTTTTCCTGAAGAATCCATCTTAATAGCACCGTAGGGGCAAACCATAATACAAGTCCAACAACCTATACATCGTTTAGAGTCATGAACGACCAAGCTTGACTTTTCATCTTTTGTCATTGCACCTGAAAGACAAGCGGTTACACAAGGTGGGTCTTCACAGTGTCTACATTGAATCGCAAAAGAAACAGGTTTATGAATTTCTAAATTTACTCGACTTGTTGGTCGGGGGTGTTCTCGATTATAAGCTTTTATTATATCCTTTGTTTTAGAGTGAGAAACTGTGCAATATACTTCACATAGTCCACAACCCATACATAATTGTTCTTTTGCCATTATTTTCTTCATTGTTTTTCCTTCATCTTAAATAATTGACTTGATTAAACAATATTCTCAACAGACTACTGAGTTCGGTTAGTTTCATTAACTAATTATTGTCAGTTTGATCAATATCAAATTGAATCCATCATAATTGATGGCATATATTACATATAATCTTGTCGAAAATCATTTATATGTAAGGTAATGAATCATACTCGATATATGAAACATAGTGGTGATAAGGTTCATGGCAAAAAGAGATTTAGGATATAGAAGAGTTCAAAGCACTGGACGAGGTTCATACATAATATCTCTCCCTAAAGACTGGGTAAAAGATGTAGGATTAAAAAAAGGCAGTGAAGTCGCATTTGATCTTCACACCGATTCAACAATAACATTGATTCCAAGAAAAATCAAAGAAAAAATCAGAGATAGTGATAGTTCCAAGTTAAAAGAATACTACATCAATGTAGAACCAGCAAAAGAAGATTTGCATGCAACACTTAGAATGATAAAAGCTCTGTATGTTATAAGTGCAGACATAATAAGAATTCATTTTAAGGGTGTTGAGGATGCAACTAAAAGTAAGAATGAAATAAAGAAATTTGCCAGGAATACCTTACTTGGCGCAGAAATAATTGATGAAACTCTAGATGAAATCGTTTTGCAAACTCTCATAAAACACTCTGAGTTCCCTATTGAGAAAGCTGTCAGAAGAATGGCAATAATAGCACTTTCAGCTAATAGAGACACTGTTTTGGCATTAAAAAATCAGAAGAAAGAATTTTTTGAGAGCGTGATAAATGATCGTAATGATGTAAATAGACTTGGCTTGTATATTGTCCGTCAATTAAAGTTTGGAATATCTAGAAACATGTTTAGAGAACTAGGTTTTAAGACACCTAAGGAATTTTTGTTATATAGAATTATTGTTAATGATATTAAAAACATCTCTGAAAACGCATTAAATATTGTCAATAATTTATCTAATCTGAAAAAACAAGTTGAGGAAGAAGTTATTTTCATAAAAGCACCCTTAGACGAAGAAGTTTATTTACAAATACTCAATTTCAATTCAAAAGCGCATGAATTATTTGAAGAAGTAATGAAAGCCATGTTTAAAAGAGAGTACAATGATGCTGAGAAGATAATTGCAAAACGCGGAACATTTATTCCACTTGAAAATGAGCTCATTAGACTTATGACTATAAAGAAATTGGACCCTAATAATGCAGCTATGTTCAGATTAGTTATGGATAGCTCTAGAAGAATACTTGATTATAGTCAAGACATTGCAGAATTAACTTTGAATAGAACCGTAGAAGAAATATGCAATTCCTTTGAAATAAAATGAGTTATAATCAAAAAAAATCTAAAAGAGTTTAGCATATTTATAGAGCATTTCTACCAGAATAGAGTAAAAGTTGATCTAAAAATTATGTAAAGGGGTATCTAAAAAAAAGTCAGTTTTGTGGCAGCAGTAAACTAATGTTCTTAAAAAGACAAAATTAGGCAAAAAAATAGTTCAAAATATCAATATGCTGCAAATTATCTAGTTAAAATAAAACATGAAGATTTGTCGCTTAATTTTTGCAACCAATATTATCAGAAAAGTAACATTTGTAAAAAAAATTGATAACTAATGATACAAAATATAGTGTATAACTAGTTTAATTAAAGATCAGCAATCAACCATACATAGACCAATAAAAACACACTTTTCGAAAAGTATCATGATATATTCACCAAATATCGCTCAGATACTACCTAATCTGACACCTTAAGCGATTGGGGACCGCGGGCTAAACTGGTCGATCGAAATCTTCCAGCGTACACCCCGGTTCCATTAAACCCATCTTTTATGGGAGCCTTTGTCCCGTAAAACGGGAATGGCTGCCTCTTTTCGGGAGAAGCTTCGAGCTTAGATGCTTTCAGCTCTTATCTTCAGCGGCGTGGCTGCCCGGCAACTGCCTTGTCAGACAACCGGTTAACTAGAGGCCACAGCGTCCCGTTCCTCTCGTACTGGGGACCCTTTCCCCTCAGGCAGCCTACACTCCCAGCAGATAAAGTCCGACCTGTCTCACGACGGTCTAAACCCAGCTCACGTTCCCTTTTAATAGGCGAGCAGCCTCACCCTTGGCCCCTTATGCAGGGCCAGGATAGGAAGAGCCGACATCGAGGTACCAAGCCGCGGGGTCGATGGGGACTCTCGCCCGCGACAAGCCTGTTATCCCTAGGGTAATTTTTCTGACGCA
>JAENXI010000001.1:0-17446 GCA_016649625.1 Candidatus Bathyarchaeota archaeon | reverse complement strand
TCGAGGTACCAAGCCGCGGGGTCGATGGGGACTCTCGCCCGCGACAAGCCTGTTATCCCTAGGGTAATTTTTCTGACGCATCTAGCCCCCACCAAAGGGGACATAGATGATCGCTAAGCCCGGCTTTCGCCTCTGGATCCCTTATTGATAAGGATCCAGTCAGGCTGGCTTTTGCCCTTGCACTCTACGGCGGGTTTCTGTCCCGCCTGAGCCAACCTTAGGGCGCCTTCGATATTTTTTCGAAGGCGTGCCGCCCCAGCCGAACTGCCCACCTACCGTTGTTCCAACGCTCGAGGCGCTGGTAAGAAAGACGATTATAAAGAGTCGGTGTTCCATTTTCGCCTCCCCTGGTTCCCGGAGAAACCAAGATTAACAGCTCCCGACTACGCTCTGCATCCACAACCGTATTACAGCGGCAGGCTGCAGTAAAACTCCACAGGGACTTCTTTTCCCGCTGGGAGATCGTGGACTGTTCGTCCACGTCATGTGGGTTCACCGGGTACTACGCGGGGACAGTGGGGCCTTCGTTGATCCATTCATGCACGTCGGAACTTACCCGACAAGGCATTTGGCTACCTTGAGAGAGTCAGAGTTACTCCCGGCGTTTGCAGGCCCTTAGCCCAGTTGGACCCGGGTTTGAGGTACCTGTACTGGCCAGGATTCAGAAGCCGTTCACAAGCTTTCGCTCTTGCGGCTTCCTATGTTTTTATTAAACAGTCGAGACCCCTTTGCCACTGCGACCTGCCCTCACAATCAAAGATTGAAAAAGCAGGCACCCCTTATACCAAAGGTACGGGGCTAATTTGCCGAGTTCCCTCGCATTAGTGTATACCCGACACGCCTTAGGTTTCTCGCCCAGGGACACCTGTGTCGGTTCTGGGTACGGTCACAGAGGATCCTTACTAGTGCGTTTTTCACTGGCTCCAGAGCTCAGCTAAACCTCCCTAAAACGGGTGGCTATTCCCGATTTCGCCTGGTTCTCGCCATTACGGCACTCCCCAGGTTTATACGGTTAAACAAGGCGACAGCCTTGCATAACTTACCCAGAAGCGTTAGCACTAATCTTTGCGTTACCGCGTGTACCTCTATGGTTCCGGAATTTTAACCGGATTCCCTTGTTCGACATGATCGGTTGAGTCATGTCTTAGGACCGACTTACCCCCGGCTGACGACCGTTGCCGGGGAACCCTTGCCCTTTCGGCGGAGAAGATTCTCACTTCTCTTTGCTGTTACTACCACCGGGATCTGCAATCCTAACCGGTCCACTGGACCTCACGGCCCAGCTTCTGCCCAGCCAGGACGCCTTCCTACCATCGCAACACGAAGTTGCGTTCTGAGGTATCGGTGGCTGGCTTAGCCCCGTCCATTTTCGGGGCCGTTAGCCTCGACGGGTGAGCTGTTACGCTTTCATTAAAGGATGGCTGCTTCTGAGCCTACCTCCCCGCTGTCTGAGGCTAACGACGCCCTTTTGTTTGACATTTAGCCAGCACTTGGGGACCTTAACCTCAGTCTGGGTTGTCCCCCTCTCGGTACAGGAGCTTACCCCCTGTAACCCGTTTCCTGAGGTCTACGGCGCGGGTGGATTCGTAGTTTGAGAGAAAAGGAGGGCATTTCTGCCCCTTACTTTCCAATCAGTGCCCTACCCCACCAGCAACCTCGCTCAAGACTGGGCTCAGGCCCACTTCGGAAGGAACTAGCTATCACCAGACTAGATTGGTCTTTAGCCCCTATCCCCAGGTCTGGGGAACGAATTGCACGTCAGCACCCTTGCGGACCTCCACTGGGCTTTCGCCCAGCTTCATCCTGCCCAGGGATAGATCGTCTGGTTTCTAGTATGCACAGCTGTGACTCCAGGCCCTTTCAGACCTTGCGCCTGGTTACCTTACAGTAATTGCGCGCATATTGGTTTCCCTATGCTTACGGGTTTTCAGGCCCTTAGGCTCGCCACAACTGCAAACTCCCCGGTCCGTGTTTCGAGACGGAATATGCAACCCTGATCCTCTTCTCTCGTACAGCCACTTCACAGTGGTTTCCTTCGAAAAGACTCTACTCTTTCAGGCTGCACACGTCTGTAACCGTCTGGTTTCAGGCACTTTTCACCCCCATTCCGGGGTACTTTTCAGTTTTCCGTCACCGTACTAGTGCGCTATCGGTCTTGAGATGTATTTAGTCTTGGAAGTTGGTGACTTCCGAATTTCCGCACCCAAACCAGGGTACGGTACTCTGGGACTCTGGCTCAACTCTTTCTAGCGTACGTTTAAGGGGCTATCACCCTCTATGGCGGGTCATTTCAGACCACTTCAACTTAACTAACGAAGAGGAAGCTAGGCCCTAAACACTACATCTCCCAAAAGTTTCCTAATGGGATTCGGTTTGGACTATTCCCATTTCGCTCGCTGCTACTAAGGGAATCCCATGTTGGTTTCTTTTCCTCCCCCTACTAAGATGCTTCCGTTCGGGGGGTCCCTACTCCATAAAGGAGCACTATGACTCCGAAGAGCCACAGTAGGAAGTCCCATTCGGGTATCCCCGGATCTAAGGCTGCGTGCGCCTACCCGGGGCAGTATCGCGGCTTGCCGCGCCCTTCATCAGCTCTCAAGCCGAGCCATCCTCCAGACGGCGTAGTTATGTCAGGTCGTGTGGTAGTATCTATTGGCGTTTGGTGAACACATGATACTATATACTATATGTTGGTGTGTCGTTAAATTGGCCTATGCATGGTTTCATTTGAGCTAAAATGCTCATTCCACCCTTCACTCCACATCAATACCGGTGTAGAGTTGCAGCTAATCGATAGCATATTCTATATTGCTGAATTGTCTTAGAACCACTTTTCAATAATATAAGGATTGTGTCAAGAAGTATAAGGGTTTTGAAGGACATATTTTTGTTCAGTGAAAGTTTTTATTTGTTGATTTACTGGATAAGTGTACGCCTCGATAGCTCAGCCTGGTAGAGCGGCTGCCTTGTAAGCAGCAGGCCGCGGGATCAAGGCCCGCTCGAGGCTCCTTCTGATTACTCTTTTTCTATTAGCGCATATTTGCGTGCTTTTGTACTAATAAACTCGTTTTGAAACAGTTTACGAAGAGATTTAAAAGTTTTTTTAGTTGGCTCACCTATTTTATCGGCAATTTCCTGTAAAGTTAACTCTTTAGCTTCTGATTCGAGTGTACTTAAAATCAGTTTATCGGTTTTATTCAGCTTTACCATTCCTTAGATATTCCCCTTATGAATTTAGTGTTATGGTTTGTAGAGGTTTTTCTATTTTGCGGTCATAATATATTAAAACAGTATCCAAAGACAAGAGTTCAAGAAAACTAACTTTTAGTTTTTAAATAGAATATCAAAAACAAGGGTATAATTGACATAGTTTTTAAACCTCTACAGGTACAATCTATTGTGAATAGAGGAATGGATGTTTGAAGGGAAATCCACTTGTTTCAATAGTTTCAGCGGGGCTATCAAAATTTGGAAAACATGAAGGCATGTTCGCAAGAGAAATATTTACTTTTGCCGCAAAAGAAGCTTTTGAACGTTGCCCTAAATTAGATCCAAAAAATGATATTAAAGCAATGTTTATCGGTCATATGGGTGAGTCGTATGAGCATCAAGGCCATACAGGAGCAGCAGTAGCGGATTGGGCTGGATTGTTAAACATTTCTGCAACTCGTACCGAAGCAGCATGTGCTTCTTCAGGTGTAGCATTGCGATCGGGTATTTTTGCAGTTCTTTCTGGTTTAGCTGATGTTGTAATGGTAGGGGGTGTAGAGAAGATGACACATCGAAACACGGAAGAGGTGACAGAATATCTTGCAATGGCTTCAGATTATCCATTTGAACAATGGCATGGAATAACTTTTCCTGGATTATATGCGCTAATGGCAAAGGCACATATGCACAAATATGGTACTACAGAAAGTCAAATGGCAAGGGTAGCAGTTAAAAATCATTATCATGGCAGTTTGAATCCTAAAGCACATATGCAAAAGGAAATAACAATTGAAAAGGTTTTATCTTCAATTCCGATTGCTACACCTCTAAAACTCTATGATTGCTCTTTGATAAGTGATGGTGCAAGTTGTGTTATACTTGCTAAGCCTGAAATAGCCGCAAAATTAACTGATAATCCAGTACATATTATTGGAAGTGGACAAGCTAGCGACACAATTGGATTATATGAAAGAAGAAGTCTAACATCTCTTTTATCCTCGAAATTAGCTTCAAGAACAGCTTATGATATGGCAGGAATAAATTCAAAAGACATAGATTTAGCAGAAGTTCACGATTGTTTTACTTTCGCTGAATTAATGGCTTATGAAGATTTAAATTTCTGTGAAATTGGGAAAGGGGGAAAAATGGTTGAAAATGGCGAAACAAAATTGGGTGGCAGATTACCAGTAAATACTAGTGGAGGTTTAAAAGCGAAAGGACATCCTGTGGGAGCTACTGGTACAGCACAAGCCTATGAGATGTATCTACAATTAACTGGTCAAGCTGAAAGACGTCAAGTTAATGATGCAAAAATAGGGTTAACCCATAATGTGGGTGGTTCAGGTTCAACCGCAACAATCCATGTATATAGGAGTGATTAAAATTAGTTCAGAACAATTTACAATAGAACAATTTTACAAATATTTATCAGAGGGTCAACTAATGGCTGGAAAATGTGAACAATGCGGAAAGCCACATTTACCTCCAAGGCCTTTGTGTGATAAATGTCTATCACAAAAATTTAAATGGATAAAAATATCTAAAGAAGGAAAATTATTAACATATACAACTATTTATGTAGCACCTCAACAATTTCAAGCCATGGTCCCTTACTCAGTTGGTATAGTTCAACTCGAAAGAGAATTAAAAATTCCAGGAATGATTATGAACCTGTCAGAAAATCAACTCAAAATTGGAATGAAATTAGAGATTGACTTTAATTCATGCAAAATTACCCGATCGTGGCCCCATTGGCCCAGATATTGCTTTAGAAAACCTAAACAGGAATAACATATTCTCTTTGCAGACAATAAATAATGAAAAATCTTTGAAGGAATGTTTTCTGGTTTGAAATATTAAAGATGTGTTTGAAAATCTGAAACTTAATACCCAGAATAATAAGAAAAAGTTTATCCATTAGAGCATTAGTTGTAGGATAGAAATGTCCATTTCAATACTGGTTGAATACACACCCTTAATACTTATCTTAGGAGGAATTGCCGCCACATCTTGGTTATTAGCAATTCTAATAAAAGCAACTCCAATTTTCGGAAATCCTATGAGCAAAATTCTAAAAGTTGTTTCGATTTTCGGTTTTTTTGTGGGAGTTCTTTTATTGTTAACGGGGGCAGCTGTTTGGTCAACAGAAATTTGGGATGTTGGAACTAAATATTTGTTAATAATAACAGGTCTTGCACTATTTTTAAAGCCATTAAGGCAAATTCCCTGGGCTGCACTAGTTGGTTTTATTATAGGTGGAGCTTGTTTTATGCTAATCTATTTTTATTTTCCATTGCCAGAATCGATTTTGAATATTTCATCAGTATGGATTTATCTGATAATATTTTTTGCACCAGCGTTAGTCACATACCTTTTTTTTAAATTCATAGAGGATCTTCTCAAGCTTATTGGGCTTGTATTAGCATCCAAGCCAGTAGCTACAATTCTTGGAATTATTTGCATTAGCCATGGAATTCTTTTGTTATTTAATCAAAGCCTTTTTTCCCTTTTGTAAAAATTAGTTCAATAGAGAAATCTATAAATCGTGGAAAATAAAAACTCAATTTTTTTTTTGATTTTTATCATAAAATAGGGTTAAACGAAAAAAATAGTTACAGACAATTTTCGAAAATAATTTTTGTCTAAAAATCCTTAAAGTATCAAGTTTGCTGTTTTTTGTTTAATGTTTTAATTAAAGGAAGTAAGTCTATAATTGAATTAATTATGAAATCAGCACCATGACTTTTTAGTTGATTAGCTGTAGAAGTTCCAGTAGTCAATCCAATTGCGGTGGCATTTAATTCTTTGGCAGTTTCCATATCTGCGATACCATCTCCTATAACTAGGGTTTCTTCAGGTGTTACTCCCAATACTTTAAGTGCAGTTTCAAGATGTTCAGGATTTGGTTTTACATAATTGACTTGATTTCTAGGAACAGTAACAGAAAAAAAATCGACTAATTTAAATCGCTTAAGAATGTAAGTTACAGATTTATCTCCACTTAGTGTGAATAAACCAAGTTTTAGACTCATTTGTATTAGATTTTTTAAAGTCTCATTTACACCTGGTAATAACTCGGTTTCTCTAGCTGCTTCTAACTCGTATTTATCAGCTATTGCTAATATGTCATTCCGGATTTCAAGTATAGAGTTAGAGGATTTATTTGAATTTTTAAAGAAAATCTCTGTTTTTTTTAACATTTCAAAAATAGTATCTTTTACAGTTATTAGAGAAGCAGGAAGACCTACATGTAAAAGATAATCTCGAACATCTCCTCTAACTGATTTGTAGTCCAGATTGAAGTCTACTAGAGTTCCATCGAGATCAAATATTGTAGCCTTGATTGTCATCCAGTTTCCTCTTGCATCTGTTATTGAAACTTGTAGACAAAATCTCTAAAAGAGATATACTTTGTGGTTAGAAGAAGGAAATAACCTCTTAATTGCTACTTTTGAGTCTTCAGTTATAATATTTCAATCGACCAATATAATCTATTAAACAAAGTAATGAATCTTGCAAAAATTCTTAAATATGTAATTTTTTGAAAGTTATGTGAGTTAGAAGAATGAAGAAGAAAGGGCCATTATTTATTCTGCCTTGGCGATGTACTTTTGCTTGTGATAGCAATTGTTTACATTGTGCATCTGCATCAAAATCTGAGGTGGAAAATGAGTTAGACACAAAAGATGCTATCAAGTTAATTGATCAAATAAAGAACTTCGGAGCTAATTGGGTTGGGATTACCGGTGGAGAACCATTACTACGCAAAGACCTCTTTGAGATAATATCGCATATAAAAAAGATTGGTCTTAAAGCAAGTATTATTACCGATGGGCATCTTCTTGATAGCTCAGTTTATGAGAAAATAATAAGAAATGAGGTTCGTGTTTCCATCAGTATTGATGGTGGAGAATCAACTGATGATCAAATTCGAGGTAAAGGAGCGTATAATAAGGCTGTATCCGCGATTGAAAAATTATCTAATGCAGGATTACTGAATTGTCTTGTTTATACTTTTTCTAATATAACTAATACCAAAAATAATTTGACTGTTAAAGATTTTACACACGTTCTTGATTTAGCAAAAAAGTATGGAGCCAGGTGGGTTATTTATCATGGTTTTATTCCCTACACCAATAATAAAAACAGATTAAGAGCGGATCCTACTCCAGAACAATATGAGTGGGCTTTAAACAAGCTTTACGATTTAAACTCTGTGTATAAAGGTAAACCAGAAATCAATGTTTATTGTCCATTCTATGCAAGAATAGCAAAACAAAGAGGAATACCAAACTTTAACAAATGGTTTAACAACTTTTTTCTTGGACGATGCTTCTTTGGAAAATTTATGAGTATCGCAGAAAATGGAGACGCTATTCCATGCAGTTTTAATGACATCCACAGATTTGGAAACATTAAAGAGAAAAACATAGACACAATTTGGAGTGAGTTACGAAATTCTGAATTTTTTTCCAATGTTAGAAATAAGACAAATCTTAGGGGCAAATGTGGCGTATGCGAATATCAGGATATATGTGGTGGATGCCGTACTGCTGCAGAGTATTATACAGGCGATATTTTAGGTTCAGATCCTAGGTGTGCCTATATTCCCAAAGTTTTACGGGAACGAAAATAGATAACAGTATTTGGTTCGAATTTTACACTATAAATGGAAAAGTTCACAAAAAAAATAGTCGATTTGTTAATTAATGATAGGAAAAATACTTACCAATGTCTTTGAATTAAAGGAAAAAAGAGATCGATTTAATCTAATAAGGCACTTATTCGCCGATATAGAATTTACTGCTACACCACATATCGATAAGCGATGTGCTGGCCAGCGGTTTGGCTTTTCCGAATAATTCTTAGAATGTCACCCGGAATAGCCCCTATAGCTTTTACTACAGGATCAACAGATTGTATATGTGGAATTTGATATGGCCGAATTTTATATTCAGATAGAATCTGTTTTTTCTCTTCATCAGTTAATATTTCATGTTTTGGAACTAATGCGTGATTAAAAATTTCAAAAACAGGAAAAGTTGTAAACAATAATTCTATTGGTTTGTATTTGGCACCATTCTTTATTGCTTCTTCATTTCGTATTTTTGCGCCTTTCTTAACAGCATGTGTGTATCGACCTTCATTTATTGTTATAACGCGATCTATGCCCTGTTCTTTCATAAGTTTGTATAATCCATTCATAAGCACTATACCAACAGTGGTACCACCAAGAAAACACCAAACCAAAGTCTTATGTTTGATTTTTGGGATTTTTACAAGATAACTTATAGCATCTGTATGATCTACTTTTTCAACTAGTTTATATTTCCTAAGTTTAATTAGGACTTGAGCTTTGCGCTCTTCAATAGTTAAACCTTCAGTATTCAAGCCACAAACCCTCAAATAAGGAATAAGCGAATCCTAATAAATCTAAACCCTTAAACGTTTCCCTTCAGTTTTGGTGATCGCATCCACATTTTAGTCTGTTCTCACCTATTTTGTGTGGCCTATTCTAAAGGATTTAAATAGTTTAAACTTTAACATTACTTAACAACCATTAAGTTTCAATATGAAATTATTAAACAAGGAAAAAAGGGCAATAACCGTCCATATTCCACGCCAATTTTCTTCGTTTTTGCTCTAAAAATAGAAACTAATTAATTGATTGAAGTTTTTCTCCCAAAAAGGTTAATTTATAATAAGTGATAAGTACGGCCTGGTGCCAGTTGAAACGAAGAGAAGCAGTTAACTTACTTTACAAAATTTATAATGCGTGCCAAGATATTACAATAAACGCAATTCAAATTGATACTATTAATAAGGAAAATACTTACCCTGATCAAGATTTTGTTTTATTAATAAAAGGTAAATTATCATCATCTTCCCACACAATTTTAAAAGTAATTGCTAAAAATCATAATTTAGAAGTATCAAAAAGAGATGGAATAACAATAATATCCAACAAATCCAGCTAAACATAAACTAAGTTTTACAACAGATCAACCAAAACATAACAATTTATTTTTTATTGACAGACTCTTAAAAACAAAAGCATATTCAATTGAAGTTTTACCATTTTGTCAAGACTTAAAAAATTTACAATCGTAATGAAATATTTTTAACAAATTTCTCAAAAG
Organism: Candidatus Bathyarchaeota archaeon; assembly: GCA_016649625.1. Taxonomy (GTDB): domain Archaea; phylum Thermoproteota; class Bathyarchaeia; order Bathyarchaeales; family Bathycorpusculaceae; genus AD8-1. The sequence continues at coordinate 8,096 of JAENXI010000001.1, read as the reverse complement.
TTTTCGCAAATTTTTTAATCTCCTTCGAAGAATATGGTTCAACTTTTCTATATTCTTTGTCAAGTGTATCCTCTGAAATATATTGTTGAAGAACTAATTTTCTTGCACCGGATAAAAGTTCACCCATTTGAGATACATCTTCAAAGGCTATCAATCCTGGAACAATAGTTATTCTAAACTCATAGGGTATTTTTCCCTTTTTCAACATATTAACCGTACACAAAAAATCAATTGTGTTTTTAGCACCTAATATAGAGTATTTTTCAAGCGTTGTTTTTATATCCAAAGCCACGTAATCAACAAAAGGCAAACATTCCTTTAATATTTCAGGATAAAAACCATTTGTATCCAACTTAACCTGAAATCCTTTCTTCTTAAGTTTCATTAAAAACTTAGGAAGATCCTTATGCATGGTTGGCTCTCCGCCAGTTATTACAACGGCATCTATGTATTTCTTGCGACTTTTAAGGATCTTTATTGCTTCCATTTCCTTAAGAAATGGCGGTTTAGGGTCAATGACTATACGCCAGTTGTGACAAAATGGGCAACGTAAATTGCATCCTGACGTATAGAGGACAGAAGCCACTTTATTTGGGTAGTCAATTAGACTAGTTTTCTGCAATCCACTAAACTTCACTCAACTTTCCTCTACTAGAAGTTGTTGTTGGCTTAACTGTAATGATAGATTTATCAAAAGTTTTACGAATTGAAAATTCTGCTTGTTTTCCATCATTCCATTGATCAACAGGACGCAAATAGCCAACTACACGAGAGTATACTTCACATTGAGAGCCACAAACTGGACATTTTTTGTGTTCCCCACTGGTATATCCGTGATTTGAACAAACACTAAAGGTTGGGGTTAATGTGAAGTATGGTAATCGTGAGTTTGCAGATATTTTTTTAATTAGTTCAGCTGCAGACTTCCATGAGTGAAGTTTTTCACCCATAAATACGTGGAATACGGTGCCACCAGTGTATAGTGTCTGTAAACTTTCTTGATGTTCTAATGCTTCAAACAGATCACCGTCATAATCTACTGGTAATTGAGAAGAATTAGTGTAGAAAGGTTCTGCATTCTGTTCAATTATCTGCTTTTGGTTAGCCATTATAATATCTGGATATCTTTTTCTATTAAGTCGAGCAAGTCTATATGAAGTTCCCTCTGCAGGTGTTGCTTCTAAATTGTAGATACTTCCTGTCTCTTCTTGGAAAGCCATTAATTTATCACGCATAAAATTTAGCATTTTAATTGCAAATGATTTACCTTCAGAGGATACAATGTCTACTCCTAAAAGATTCAAAAGGGTCTCGTTGATCCCTAATAGACCTATAGTAGAAAAGTGGTTTTTCCAGAATTGGCCACAAGCATCCTTGATGTTACGTAGATATCTGCACGAATAAGGATATAACCCGCTTTCTGTAAACTGTTCAAGGGTTTTGCGTTTAATCTCAAGACTGTCTTTTGCAATATCCATTATTTTTCCTACTCGGTCAAAAAATTCATTTTCGTTTTTGGACAAGTAGCCAATTCTCGGCATATTTAAGGTTACAACGCCGATAGATCCGGTTAACGGATTTGCACCAAAGAAGCTTCCTCCTCGTTTACGCAACTTACGATTGTCAATTCTTAATCGGCAGCACATACTTCGTACATCTTCAGGATTTAAATCGCTATTTACAAAGTTTGAAAAGTAGGGTACACCATATTTAGCAGTTAATTCAAAAATTGCTTCAGCAACAGGTGAATCCCACTCAAAAGTTTTAGTTATATTATAAGTGGGAATAGGAAAAGTAAAGACACGCCCCTTAGCATCTCCTTGTCGCATCATCTCTGCAAAGGCTAAATTGAACATTTCCATTTCTTTAGACATATCACCGTAAGTATCGTTGGTAACTTTTCCATTATATAGAACAGCTTCATCTCTCATGAATTCTGGTACTGTTAAGTCCAATGTTAAGTTTGTAAAAGGTGTTTGGAAACCTACTCGGGTCGGCACATTCATATTATAAAAAAATTCTTGTAGTGCTTGTTCTACTTCTTTTTGAGTTAGGTTATCGTAACGGATGAAAGGAGCCAAATATGTATCAAAATTGCTAAATGCTTGTGCTCCTGCAGCTTCACCTTGAAGGGTGTAGAAGAAATTCACAATTTGTCCTAAAGCAGTTCTGAAATGCTTTGCTGGTCGACTCTCAATTTTGCCAGAGACGCCTCCAAATCCAGAAAGGAGTAAATCGCTTAAATCCCAGCCAACGCAATATGGACCTAAGACGCCTAAGTCATGAATATGAAGGTTACCTGAAAAGTGGTTTTTAGCTATGCTATCAGGATAAATTCGCATTATCCAATACTTTGCTATTACTGTCGAAGAAAGATAATTATTTAAACCCTGCAGAGAGTAGCTCATGTTAGAGTTTTCTTTTACTCGCCAATCTTCTACCTCTAAATATTGATCAACAAGATCGGCAGAACTTAAGAGAGCAGCTAACTCTCTCGTATCTTGTTGTTGTTTTCTGTAGAGAATATATGCTTTAGCTGTTTGCGCTTTACCATTTTCTATTAAACATTTTTCAACTATATCTTGAATCTCTTCAACTGTAGGTACACCATCCGCACCAAATCGAGTTCGGAGTACCGCAATCACTTCAGAGCTTATGGATTTAGCTTTTTCACGATCTTTCCCACCCACTGCCTTGGCAGCTTTCCAAATAGCTGTTGTAATTCGTTCTTGATCAAAGGATTCTAATTTACCATCACGTTTTCTAACGAACTTCATTTTTTCACCTCAAGTAATAATTGCCTAAAATCATCAGGCTCTTCAAACTGTTTGTAAACTGATGCAAAGCGTATGTATGCAATGCGATCAAATTTTTTCAAATATTTCATAACCAAATCGCCAATTTCTTGTGAGGAAATTTCTTCTTTACCTTTTAGCATTAGTTCTTGCCTCACACGACTAGCTGACTCGTTTATCCGATCCATAGAAACAGGTCTCTTTTCACAAGCTTTCTGTAAACCTCGTATGATCTTATTAACGTCAAAACGTTCAATGCGTCCATCCTTTTTTTCAACCATAAGTTCAACAGTTTCCACATATTCATAAGTAGTGAAACGTTTGCCACAAAGAGCACATTCCTTACGTCGTCGTGTAGTGTTACCTGTAGAATCACGTGTTTCTAAAGTTTTAAATTCGCTAGAGTTGCAATATGGACAATTCATAAATGATCACAAATAGTTATTAGTGTTTATCGACCGAGTAAATACACTAAGGGTAGTGTGTTATTTAGCAATTGTTTACATTTAAGCTGAAATATAGGACATCGTTAACGTTCAAAATGTACAAAAATACGTTGAGTATAAACACATAATTCGGTTGATTAACGAGTATTTATGATCGTTAAAGCCTATTTAGAATCATATACTCATATAAGCTCGATTTTAAAGATTGTTTCCATAAAAACCAAGCAAATAGACACGTTAATTATCGAAGTGTCAAAAAAAAAATATAAACAACTGAAAGATAATAACATACGAAAAAGAGCAAAGATTACAAAAGATACATTATTTTCTCGCGTAAGCTTCAACTAGATCTCTTGCTGAAAGGATACCAACAAGTTTATCATTTTTAACAATTGGCAATCTTCGGATATGTTTTGAACCCATTATTGTAGCAGCCTCGTTAACACTTATTCCAATTGGTGCACAAATAAGTGGAGAAGAGCAGGTTTCACCTACTTCCACTATCAATGATTTGCCCTTTGCCAGGAATTTTGTGAGAAGATCTCTTTCAGTGAATATACCTATTGGCTTTTCGTTTCTCGTTATTATTACACTACCAATACGTTTCTTAGCCATGATAATAGCAACTTGATCTACTAGTGTTTTTTCATCAGCAGTAACTATTTTTTTAGTCATGAAATAATCAACTTCAAACCAAGTTTTCATAGTTTCATCGACTCTTGGAAGACTACCTATCATGTCTGAAGCCGTTAGTATCCCCACCACATTTCCCAAATCACAAACCATAAGTCGGCGTATTCTTTTTTCAATCATTAACTTAGCCGCGTCCTTTAGTGGAGATGAAACACAAATTTTTGAGATAGGACATGACATAACTGAATCAACTTTTTGATCTCTTAGACTTTCACCCCCACCTATCCAATCTTTTTCTAAAGCAACTCCACTACTTACAGTGTCCAAAAGATCTCTTTCAGTAATTATACCTACTGGAGTATCGTAAATTACTACCACTAAACTCCCTATGTGTTTTTCACCCATTACTCTTGCAGCATCATACAATGTTTTTTCTGGAGTAATTGTAACAACAGTACTTGACATTAATTCCCTAATAGTTTGATTATTTTTTTCAGAGGGATTAGCTCTATTAATAACTAATAGCGATTTATTGCAATCTTTAGGATTTGATGAGTTAATCATTCTAGTCACTTACTAATATTATTACATCACTAATAGTTTAGAAGATTTGATTATTTTCAGTTTTCTATAATAACTATACAATAATTAGAGTTGTTTTCTTTTTTAATTTTTTGTGAATATTACAGCAATCAAAACAATATTACCTAATAATAAAAAACTTCAAATAATTAAATAGAGTTAAACAGGGGATTATTTTTATATAAGCAAAGGAATTCATGAAGAAAACGGAAGCGAATATCATTTGACGCTCATTGTAGACGATGCTGGAAGTGGAGATTTACTTTTTGGTGTAGTAATAGGAGCTTATAGAGAAGAAACAGATCAATTCACTTATGATGTTATTGATGTTAGCTATTATCAAGAATTATTTTGTGATAAAAAATATCTAAAAGAAGCATCTCGAGTAGTTCAAAAATTGATTAAAAAATTAAAAATAAAACCTAGAGAAAAAATTCAGGTATGCCAAGGGTGCATTTTCGATATAGCAGTAGCTGACTTAAAAGAGAAATATGGAGAAGATTTAATTAGCAAAATAAGGGTCATTGGAGAACCTCAAAGACTTATAGAAGAATCTTATTTAGATGAAATAAGAAATTTAGGCTATGAACCTTTAGAGAATCGTGAAACAAAAAGGGCAAAAAGTTTCTTCCATATGATGGAATGGATAAAAACCGATCCTAAAAGACTAAAATTTGCAAAAACAGGGTGGCCTCGATTAAAACGCTACAAATTATTTAGTCAAATTAATAAAATTGAGTCTTGTTCTAAAACTATTTGCAGCAAATGTGGAACATCTTGTGAGGTTCCATTTAAACCAGATGGAAATAGGCCAGTTTTTTGTAGTGACTGTTGGAAAAATAATAATCCTCGAAGAAAAAGTAGATCCAAAACCCAAGCAAAGTTTTTATAAGATTATAATGTTAGTTGAGCGGCATGGAAATAATATTTGATTTCAATTCCAATTGGTACATTTTATTTTTCGCCTTTGTTTCCTCTTGGGCGATATTACTACTTTTGCGACGTAATCTTGTTGGAAAAGAAATTAAAGAACAAATATTCATCGGAGCATGTGGGTTAATGTCAATGGTTTTATTGGAATTATTCGCGGTATCTGTCGGTTTATGGGATTATACGCCTGGCAATTGGCCAGTGATTTTGTGGCCAACTTATGTTGCAGCAATTTTGTTCGGATATCAACTACTTAGATCCGTTGAAACTTTATTACATAAACCATTAGTAACATCACAACTCAAATAAACTATTTTTTGCATTAAAGTATCGAAAAAGTTTTAAGTTCTTACAAAGCAAGGTCAGAATTACTAATTAAAAACATAGGACGTAATACAATGAGTAAAAATGGTGAAAATGAAAAATTAAAGAAATCTGAGTTTTATAAATGTCCTTTTTCACATGTTTATCCTCGACAAAAGCAAGCTTTTTTTAAAAGTTTTGCAAAACATTTTCGTATTTTCAGTAATCGCGATGATCACTTTGCAATAATACAGCTTCATGAAGAAATTTTATGGAATATCAAACGATCAGCTGTGGAAAAAGGGGATAAATTGGATGAAAACAGCAATAAGATTTCAAATGATGCATGGTTTGAAGCAATAAAAAAACACACTGGTAAACCAATACAGATAGTGAATAAATGATCGTTTTTAAAAATAATTTTTTTTAATAGAAACATAACAAAGTTTGCAATAAGTAATTAAAAAACAAATAAGAATTTGATTTGAGAGCTATCTATGTAATCATAGTTAGTTCCACTAAAAAAGGATTAGGTTTTTTTCTGTTTTGGTCTCAGCGATCTTACTGTGGTTCCAGTTCGCCAGAGTTCAGAGTCACCCATTGTTTGTAATTCTTTTTGCAGTTTTTGTCTATAGTTGGGATCAATACTTTTTTCAATAACAATTCTAGTCTCTTCTCCGGAAACGACGAGTTCGTAAAGTGAATCAAATAGAGGTTTTGTACATTCACGGAATCGATTTCTCCATCTTAGAGCACCTATTCTAGCAGTTTCACTGCAATTATTAAACATCCAATCCATCCCATTCTCATCAACTAATCTAATTAAACTCTGGGTAAATTCCTCTACTGTCTCATTAAATGCTTCGCTAGGACTGTGTCCATTTTCTCTCAGAGTGCTATATTGAGCTTCCATTATTCCTGCAATTGCTCCCATTAGAACGCCTCTTTCACCTGTTAGGTCACTATAAACTTCTTTTTTAAAGGTAGTTGGAAAGAGATAACCGGATCCTATAGCGATACCCATAGCTTTTACGCGTTCTTCGGCTTTACCTGTAAAATCCTGGTAAATTGCATAACTGCTGTTAATTCCACTGCCTTCAACGAAGTTTCTCCTTACAGAGGTTCCAGATCCTTTTGGGGCGACTAAAATTACATCGATATCTTTTGGGGGAACAACGCAAGTTATTTGTCCATAAATTATTGAAAATCCATGTGAGAAATATAGAGCATCACCAGTTTTTAATGTAGTTTTAACTTTGGGCCAAGTTGCTCTTTGTCCCGGATCTGTAAGCAAAAATTGTTTAATTGAACTTTTCTTAGCTGCGTCTTCCATTGAAAAGAGATTTTCTCCGGGAATCCACCCATCTTCTACAGCTAAATCATAATAACGCTTATGAAATCCTGTATTTTCTTGACCAATGATGACCTCGATACCATTGTCTCTCATATTTAGTGATTGTGCTCTACCTTGAATACCATAACCAAGAGTTGCAATCACTTCATCTTTTAGTACTTCTTGGGCGTGCTTGATAGTAAACTCGTTTCTTGTAACGATATTTTCTTTAACACCACCAAAATCTAATTCCACCATATAAAATTCCTCAGATGAAAGTTATGTGACTCGAAGACATAATTAAGAATTACCATAAATAAATCTAAATTGAAACATTTCAGAGTTATTTGATGGATAGTTTTAGACTCGATAGATTTAACAAATTAAAATGAACATTTAAACAATAATCATTAACAACATTGTTTAACTCTTAATACTAATTCAGAATGGAGAATTGTTTTCATCCAGAACATTTAAGTTTTATTACCTTCGTATTGATTTTTGAATCCTTAAGAAATCATAAATCTGAGTGGGGTCGTAGTCGAGCTTGGTCTAAGATTCACGCCCGGGGCGCGTGAGATCCTGGGTTCAAATCCCAGCGACCCCACCAAAAAGCTTATTTTGTAAATTAGATCCTAATTCAAGTCGATTTAAGTAAATAAATCTCAAAATAAACCCTTAGGTTCGACTTTAGGACTGAATTTTTGTCTTGAAATTCTTATTCATTCTCTACATTCTTCTCTTTTTTCCCAGTAACTAAAAGTAATATCGATATCCCTGAGTGCAGCAGAAAGCACTTTGTGCTCTTTGAAAAGAGGTAGCTACTATAAAGACTTAAGTTTGAACAAATCGATAGCTTCCGTTATGGGAAAACATTTGTTGGATTTGAAATCAATCAAAACTGAGAAAGAGGTTATTAAGGCTTTGAAGCACAAGACGCAATTTGAAAGAGACGTATTGGTTGCCACTTTTAGAATTCCAAAGGGAAAAGTAAGCACATACAAAAGAGTAGCAAAGAAAATAGGCAAACCTAAAGCCTACCGTGCCGTAGCAAACGCTCTCCACAAGAATCCT
>JAENXI010000019.1 GCA_016649625.1 Candidatus Bathyarchaeota archaeon | reverse complement strand
GATATTATCTCCTGTAAGCATGACAGTTGAAAGACCCAAACTTTCCAGTTCTCTAATGGCCCTTATTGAATCATCCTTGATTGTATCTGCAACCGCAACTATTCCGACAATTTTTAGACCTTTAGCCACTAACATAACCGTTTTTGCCTCTTTTTCAAGTTGGAGAATAACATTTTCTAAATTCTTGAAATCAATATTCTCTTTGTTCATCAACTTTCTATTACCAACAATAACAAAATCGTCTGAGATCGAACTTATTTTTGCTTTCACTCCAAGACCAGTTACTGCCTCAAAATTTGTAATTTTTGGTAACTCTAGCTTCAACTCATTTGCCCTTCTAAGAATTGCCTCACCCAGAGGATGCTCTGACCCAACTTCAACACTGGCAGCCAATCGAAGTACATCTTTCTCATTAAAACCTTTAGAAGATATGATGTCGGTGACTTCAGGTTTTCCTTTAGTGATGGTTCCAGTCTTGTCAAAGACAATTGTATCAAGATCTTTGAGTGTTTGTAAGGCCGCTCCATTGCGTATTAATACTCCATTTTCAGCTCCCATTCCACTTCCAACCATCAATGCAGTAGGTGTAGCCAATCCTAGAGCACATGGACAGGCTATTACCAATATCGAAACAAAAGCGGAGATAGCTAGTGTTGCAACACCCAAATTGGGATTAACCCATGGTAAGAATTGCTGAGCCCAAATACTAACACCATTAACTAAATCAGGTGCAATGAGCCAGACCATCAAAGTAGAAATCGCGATCAAAAGAACAGTAGGGACAAAATAGCCTACCACTTTGTCAGCGAACTCTTGAATTGGAACTTTTGAACCTTGAGCTTGTTCAACTAGTTTTATGACTTGAGACAAGAATGTATCCTGACCAATTTTCACGGCTTTTACCTTCAATAGTCCACGTTGATTTATTGTTGAACCAATAACATCATCACCAACATTCTTTATCACGGGCATTGATTCTCCTGTAGCCATGGACTCATCTATGGAGCTTTGACCCTCAATGATTACACCATCAGTAGGAATTTTTTCTCCTGGCCTTACAATCAAGACATTACCCAATTCAATCTCTTCAACTGAAATCTCCTTTTCTACACTATCTACCAGAATATGTGCAGTTTTAGCTTCTAATTCTAACAGTTTTCGAATAGCTTGTGAAGCTCGACCCATTGCTTTAACTTCTATGTACCTTCCAAGAAGGTGAAAGGCCATTATCATTGCTGAAACTCCAGCGTAGTTCAGGATGGGACTAAAAAACATCACTGGTCCAGTTGCAAAAGCCGTTAGAGTGCCTAAGGCTATTAACACGTCCATGTTTGCTCTTCGGTGAGCGACCTGCTTTGCAGCTGAGATAAGGGTTTCTTTTCCAGCCCAAAAAAGAACTGGAATAGCTAATAGAATTTGTCCTAAATTGAAAATAAACATGTTTGGCCAGGCTATTCCAAATACCATTTCTGGAATCATCCATATCATTAAGGGTATAGTTAAGGTCCATGCAATGGTCATTCTCATTTTTGCTTTTGCGAATTTTTTTTGTTCTTCTTTTATTGCTTTTTCATATTTGCCAGCAGCCTCATCTTTGCTTAGGGCTTGATAACCTGTAGACTCTATAACTTTTGTTAAAGTTTCGTATTTGATTGTTTGTGGATTATACTCGATTGTGGCTTTCTCTGATGCAAGATTCACATTTGCCTCAATGACACCTGCTGTGTTCTTTAGCGTCTTTTCTATCGTTTGTGAACATGAAGCGCAAGTCATTCCCCCAATTTTTATAATAGTTTTTTCTGTTTCTAAACTGGCATTATAGCCTGTTGAATTGATGATTACAATTAATTCTTTTTCGCTGATTTTGTTTGCATCATAAGTAATGTACGCTTTTTCTGTGGCTAAGTTGACGTTAACGTTGGTAACTCCCGAGGTTTTTTTTAGAACGTTCTCTATTGTCTGGGAACATGAAGCGCAAGTCATTCCACTTATTGAAATCGTGCTTTTCTTTATCGTCAACAAACTTCACCAGATATGTCTTTATTAGATATATTTTCTAAAAATATATAAATATTTCTAAGTAAGATATATTTATTGAGGACAATATCTTGAGCGACGAGTTTGACGAGTTAGTTTCAGATTTTTCTAGATTTTACATACTAACAATCCTTTATGAAGGCCCCGCTCATGGTTACAAAATAATAAATTACTTCAAAAAAAGAGTTGGAAAAGAAATAAGTCCCAGTTTGGTATATCCCTTCCTGCAAAAACTAGAGGAAAAAGGGTTACTAACCCATACAAGAAAACCAGTAGGCAAAAAAGAAAAGAAAATCTTTGAACTCACAGAAGCGGGCAAAATCCTTTGTGTTGGACTTTTCAAGCGATTCGCTAAACTCGTTTCGATTACCATTGAACCAAGTCTCTATGTTTGTGCTCACTGCGGTTGCAAAGTCTATGAAGGAGGACATCATGAAATCATAGGTGAAAAAGAAACAACCTTTTGTTGTATTCATTGTGCCCAATCCTATAGAGAGACTTTTAAACAAAGATAATTTATGATATTTTCAAAATTCAATCTTGTTTATTAAAAGCGAGAAAATCTTTCATGTGTATTTGCAAAAAAATTGTGTTTTATGCTCTTAGAGCTAAAATCTCTATTTTAGAGTCTGAAAAGCAATCAATGAAAATACGTTTACTCTAAACGCTTAATAATATGGCACCCAAACTGAGTCTTCACTATAACAGATGTTTCCCCTTTACTAAGAGCAAAAGCTGCCTTCTCAAATTCTTTAACCATCTTTCCTCTTGTAAATGTCCCTAAATCTCCACCTTGTTTCCCAGAAGAACACTTTGAAACTGCCTTTGCAACAGAAGAAAATTTTTCTCCCTTATTTAGTCTCTCGAGAACTTCTTTACCTTCCTTTTCAGATTTAACAAGAATATGAGCACAATGAACTTTGGCTAACATGAGTTTTTTAGTATTTACTTTTGCTTAATAACTTTTCTTAAAACTTCACAAGGTTTTGCAATATCTTTTAATGACTCTAAGTTCATAGGCTGTCGCATGCATGAATGGGCGTTAGCTGAAGCTGTGATCGTTGCAGCTTCAAAAATTGCTGCAAAAGAAAATCTAAAAGAAATTACTGAAGTAATTATAAAAGTTGGAGAACTCCAGCAAGTCGAAGAGGAAATAATCCTATTTGGTTTTAAGCAGCTTAAAACTGACCTTTTTAAAGCTACAAAATTTCACATTTTAAAAGCAAAAACTAAACTCAAATGTCACAACTGTGCCACTACGTGGGATTTTAAAAAAGAAAATTTAGATGAGACTACTGCAGAATCTATACATTTTGTTCCTGAAGTAGCACATGCTTATGTTAAATGTCCAAAATGTGGAAGTCCAGATTTCGAAATAGTTGAAGGTAGAGGTATCTGGCTTGAAAAAATAAAAGGCGTGAAATAATTTGATTGATCCTCGATCAAGCGTTATAGTCAAACGATTTAAGAATATTAAACGAGTGGTTGCTGTTTCAAGCGGCAAAGGTGGAGTTGGTAAAAGTATGATTGCGACCACAATTGCTTTGAAAATGGCTAAAAAAGGGTTAAAAGTTGGTCTTTTTGATTTGGATTTCACGAGTCCCTCAACTCACCTGATAATGGGTGTTAAAAACATCCAACCCGAAGAAGAAAAAGGCATTGTGCCACCGTGTGTTAATGAATTAGCTTACATGTCTCTGGTATTTTATTCTGGAGAACTCGCAACACCATTAAGAGGTGTAGATATTTCTAATGCTTTGCTTGAGTTGTTATCAGTTACTCAATGGGGTGACTTGGACATACTTATTCTTGATATGCCTCCTGGTCTAGGCGATGTAATGCTTGATCTTATTAAGCTTGTAAAGAAAATTGAATTTGTAATTGTAACCACTTCATCTCAGTTAGCTTTTCAAACGGTAAAGAAACAATTAAAATTATTAAGAGAACTTAAGGTCAAAACAATTGGAGTAGTGGAAAATATGAAAATCAGCAGGATACAGCTAATTCAGAACGAAACCGAAAAACTAGGATTTGTTTATCTAACAAACATCCCATACGATAAAACTTTAGAAGATTCTATTGGTGATTGTGAAAAATTACTCGCAACAAATTTTGCTAAAATAATTGATGAAAATTTAATAAAAAAAATGGGAATGTAGTTCCAATCAAAATTAGAACTTTTATCTTCAATTTTTTATTTATTATTTTTATTTGAAGAGATAGTTATTATAGTATTAGTTAAATCTCAGATTGAATTAATCTTATTCCAGAGTTTGATTAATAGTGTTTAAAGTTAGAGTAAACAAAATCGAATCTAATCATGATTTAGATGGCAATTTAGGCAAACGAATAGAATTAGTTGAAGAAAGAGGAATCTCTCCCTATGTTGTTAGGCCAAAATCAGAAGAAGGAAAAATGGCCCAAGATATTATGCAAGCGTTGCAGCAACAAATGCCTTTTCTTCCTCAAAAATCACAAATTGCAATACCTAAAATTGTGCTTTTTCTAACTGAGTACGAATATGATAGTTTAAACATAAACTTTGATGTAAACCAAATTTTTGAGGTCGTTCTAGAAAATCAAGCTATAAAATTTAAGAAAATGTCATAATAGAATCTCTAACTCTTTTTAATGCTGAGTGCTTTGGATGAAAAGATAATACAAACATCATCTTTCTTAAAGTCGTACAAATATCTTGTAATTTTTCTTTTTTACCCTTATCGCAATATAGGGGAATTGGCTCATCAGTTCCGTTACCATAATATACGTATATCTTTGAATAATTTTTTTTGAATTTAATAAACTCGAAATTCATATTTAACATGCTAGCAGTTTTTTTTGTAGCTACTTGAATTGACTTTAATTTTTTATATTGTGTTTTTTCATCTGATGCATATACCATTAAGGTTCCAAAATTTTTTTTAAACAATTGCATCAACCAATATTTCACTAGATAAAAATTTCTTTTAAAGTAACTGCAGAAACGAGTCCATTCCACTCCAGAGAGGTATGTTAAAGTAAAGTCAATCTTTGCTGAAAAAGAGTAAAATATTGAATTAATTGCTGTTTTTAGTTTAATTAGGTTAAGAATTAATTTTTTGGTACCCTGAAATGTGAATCTCGTCCGGCACTGATATATTCTCCACCAAGTTCACGAGCAATAGATGCTATTTTTGCAAAATAATCAGATCCTAGAAATTGTTTTGGTTTGATAAGTATGTATTCAGTTTTTTCATTAAATTCTAGTAGTTTTTCTAAATTTTTTGGAAAAATCATTCGCACTTGTTCAATAGATTTGTTTTTATCTACCGTTTTTACCTCAGAAACTAAAGGTGAAGATAGAGTGGTTTTTGTGCCTAGAACTAATTTAACTGATTTAGATAAATCTATGACATCTTCTGAAATATTTTTAAGAACACTGAGAAGCTCATCTATCCTTTGCGCAATTTTTTCTAACTTCTCTTTTTCATCATTCACAATTATTTCCTCAGGGTTTAAAATTAATTAAGGCGCTTATTAATTATTTGCAACTTCTTATATAATTATAAATTAAATAATCATTTTGGAAGATGATTAATTGTTCGAAATTGACGGAAGCCAAAAAAGCGGAAGTGGGACAGTGCTTAGATTATCGGTAGCTTTATCCGCAATAACTGGCTGCCCACTTCATATTTTTAATATCCGATACAACAGACCAAAATCTGGTTTGAAACCCCAACATTTGGAATCGCTGTTAACAGCTGGAAAATTGTGTAATGCAGAACTAAAAGGGGCAAAAATAGGCTCGAAAGAAATTTGGTTTAAACCTAACAAAATAAAAGGCGCAAATATTAAAGCTGAAATTGGAACTGCTGGAAGCATATCTGCACTTATTATGGCTGTATTGCCAATTTGCTTATTTGCAAATAATCCTGTAAAATTAAATATTACCAAAGGTGGAACAGACGTTTTATATTCTCCCACGATTAATTTTATGCGTTTTATTTTTTTAGAAACATTAAAAAAAATGGGTGTTAGAGCATCAATACAAGTCAATAGTTATGGATATTATCCAAAAGGAATGGGTGAAGTAACACTCAACATAAATCCCTCTAACTTTCTTCAACCAATTCAATTGGAACATTTTGGTAAGGTACAACGTGTTGAAGGCATTTCCGTTTCTACTTTTTTAAAAAAGCGAAATGTTGCAGAAAGACAGGCTACAGCTGCAACTAATTATTTAAAAAACAAAGGATACAATGCAAATATTAAAATCGTTTATGACCAGTCAAATCCGTATCAAAAAGGAAGCTCAATAACTTTATGGGCAAAGACTGATACTGGTGTGTTAGTCGGAGCTGATGCAATCGGTGAAAATAAAAAATCCAGTGAAGAAGTTGGTATAGAGGCTGCAAAAAACCTCTTTAGCGAACTTCAATCAAACTCGACTGTAGACGTGAATCTCTCAGATATGTTGATACCTTTTATGGCTATTGCTAAAGGTAAATCAACTTTTTTAACCAGGGTTATTTCAGATCATCTGGAAACTAATATTTGGCTAATGAAAAATTTACTAAATTCACATTTTAACATAAACAAAATAGGTAATCTCTATAGAATAACAAAGAGTGATCAGGGAAAATGACTGAAGATTCAATTTGCATAGAAGTTAACAGAAAACAGGGCGAACTAACTATTAGGTTAGCAAAGAAAATTGGATTAATCAATAAAGACTATAAAATTCAGAATTATCAAGAAAATCTTTACATACCCTTACTTCGGCAACCAAATGAATCTGAATTAGAACTTCTAAATAGATTCTTATCAGGTTTTAAGATCTCAAAAGGTTCCTTTTCTCCAAAGAAAAATAACATAAAAAAAATAAGTGACCTCCTTGAAGATAAAATACCCGATCATCTTTTGAAAATTTTACCTCAATCAATGGACATTGTGGGGGATATAGCAATTATTGACATCCCCAATGATCTGAAAAAATATGACACAATTCTGGGTAACGCCATTCTAGAAATCAATAAAAATGTAAAAACCGTCCTTTCAAAATCAAGTCCAGTTAAAGGTGTTTATAGACTACGCAGTTTAGAATTTATTTCAGGAGAAAATCGTACTACCACGATTCATGTAGAATTTGGATGCAAATATCATCTTGATGTAGCTAAAGCTTATTTCTCCCCTAGGCTTTCTCAAGAGCACAATCGAGTATCTTCACTTGTTAATAAAAGAAAAGAAGTAATTATAGATCTTTTTGCTGGAGTTGGACCTTTTTCCATTCTTATTGCCAAAAACAATCCAGATGTTAAAATTTTTGCTGTAGATATTAATCCTGTTGCTATTGAATTTCTGAAAAAAAATATTAGATTAAATAGAGTGGATAAAACCGTTATACCCCTAACAGAAGATGCTAGGAACCTAATCGATAAACAATTCAAAGGTTCTGCAGATCGTGTAATTATGAATTTACCTGAAAAAGCAAAAGACTTTATTGATATTGCTTGTGAAATGATAAAACCAAACGGTGGCATTATTCACTATTACGAGTTTATTCGCTATCCAGACTCAATAAAACAAGCTCAGACTCGTTTCTGTGAGCTAGTTAAAGATGTCGGCAGAAAAGTGAATTGTTTTCTTTCCGTTAAAAACATTCGAGAAACTGCTCCATATCAACATCAAGTTGCTTTTGACGTTAAGATTGACTAGTTGATAATTAATGTAATTTTTACTCTTTCTTTTGAATTTTGCAGTTTATTAACAAGATCTGATTCTAAGTCACAAGCTGCCTTGTTAGCTCTAATTGCTAATGTGCGATCAGATATATACTCGCTTTTTCTAATTACCATGTCTTTGGTATTGGTAAACAGTACTTCTGGAAAACCATCAGCCATTATTTTATCAGATAAACCGTTAACTTCTATTATGATAGTCAATTTTGAGCCATCTTTCTTTAGTTTTTTTTTAAACTTATCATTTAATTCAGCTAAAGATTTGTCTGCAGCCACTGCTACAATACAGGTTCCATTTTTTGTTAAATGTGTATCCTTTGTGAATTCTATAGTGGTTTTATGTGTCGCTAGAATGTTTTTATGACCATATGCATGAATAACTTCTTGGTTGTTAGTGTTTTTCATTTTTATTCCTTCACATCTATAGAATCTACTTTTCCATCTCCATCTAAATCAAATCCTTGAACTACAATTGCAAATGTATCTGCGATTTTTGAATTTGGAAGAGTTTTGTTGTGATATTTCGTTAAAGCTAAAACACATGATTTAGTTCCAACAGCTTTATTCCCTGCTAATACAATAATTCGTTTGTTTTCATCCCAAGGATTTACTATCTTTGCTATCAATCCTATAGCGTCTGAAGTATAACTATGCCCAGTCTTTTCTGACATTAATCCTCCAAACATGAATCCTTGTCTAGAAGATTGCATGTTGAATTTTATTGGGACGTATTTGTTAACTTCTTGAGTGAGTAAGTTTGTTCCTGGACCTCCAACTAGAATTAAGTTATTTTTTTCCTCTTTTTCCACTTTTACATCTACATCCAATTTTATTGAGAATTCATCAGGCATTTTCATGAATTGGCCCAAAAAAAGTGTAAGGTGGGCCGCATAATGACCGTCTCTAGCGCTTGTTTTAAAGGGTCCATGTGGTATTGGACTACCTACAACTACTTTTCCATTGAAAACTCCTTTTTCATTAATGAATTCTTTGAAAAAACTCTGGATGTTTAAATTCATGTTTGAAAAAGAAAGGGTTTGAATTAATTCGTACTTCTGGGAGAATTCTATTCCAAATGCTGGGGCTACAGTTTTGAAATATTTTGCTGTTCCTCCCTTCTTTTTTTCCTCTTTTTTGACTGTTATAGCTCCTGCTTTTACAAGTTTTTTAATGTGATAGTAAACTAGCTGCTCATGAATCCCTAGTTTTCTGGCTATTTCCAATGGATAACGTTCTTTTTCTGAAAGTGTTGAAAGGATTTTCCAACTTAAATCTCCTAATATCATTTTTAGTTGTTTTGGATTTTGTATCATTTCGATCTTTTTTACTTTATACCCTTCTTCATGTTTTTCTAGAAGTCTTTTGTTCATCTTCTCTCAATTACTACTCTGCTGTTAACCATTAAAAATTTTATTATAGTGCTTTTAGTTAGATAATATTTTTTCAGATATCCTGTCACTTAAGTAATCCTAATATAAAAAACCATTAAAAAAAAGTTTTTAGAGTTATTGTTTTTCTCTTAATAATGCTTATTAGATCGTAACACTTTCTAAAAGACTTAAATCTTACGATGCAAGAATGTGATGAAATATGTGCGGTATATTTGGCTGTATCTTAAAAGAAGGGGCTGCTTCACCACTAATTCACGATTCCCTAAAAAAACTTGAATATCGTGGATACGACTCTGTTGGAATAGTAACGTTGAATAACGGTGAACTTCAACTTAAAAAAGATCAAGGAAAAATAGATGATGTTCATCGTCTCATAAATCTTGATGATTTGGAAGGAAAAATTGGAATAGGTCATACTCGATGGGCAACCCATGGAGCTCCTCTTAAAATAAATTCTCATCCGCATTTGGATTGTGAAGGTAAAATAGCGGTTGTTCATAATGGGATTATCGAGAATTATTCTGAACTAAAAATTGAACTTGAGAATAATGGGCACACTTTTGTTTCAAAAACAGATACGGAAGTAATTCCTCATTTAATTGAGTATACACTTTTTAAAAATCCCCAATATAGTCTAGCTGATGCGGTTTTTGAAGCAATAAAAAGACTTGAAGGTTCTTACGCTCTTGCAGTTATCTCAATATTAGAACCTGACAAAATAATTTGTGCCAGAAATGAAAGCCCACTTGTTTTAGGAGTTAACGAAAATGGCTATTACCTAGCATCTGACATTCCTGCCTTTTTACCAATAACAAA
>JAENXI010000199.1 GCA_016649625.1 Candidatus Bathyarchaeota archaeon | reverse complement strand
TGATTTTGTTTCTGTTTTTATTCGAAAATCTTTTAACCAATCCCATCCTTGGAAACCAAGTTTTTCAATAATTGTCAATACTTTAGGAGCTCTACCTACAATACCATCATTAATCACTCTTAGAGCACCACCTCTTACATGGTTTGTTTCTATTCTTGGCAGATTTCTATAAGAAGCAACTTCAACTTGATCTGATTCAGTACCAGTAACTTCAACAGGTATAAGAGTAAGAGCTTTTTTTAATTGTTCATCAGGAATATGATATTGGAATCTCCCCACAGCTCGTTCGTAAAGTCTTAACTCCTCTAGAAAACGGCCAATTTCATCTGGTGTTGGTTTATATTTATCTAGACCTAATAACCGTCTAACAAAATCTCCAACAACAAGAGTTAATGCTTGATCGGTTCCTCCTGCCGATCTAATTGGTCCAGCAAAATAGATCGCAAGATATTTACTTTGATCCAAATTAGTTTTTATTTTTACCTGTGCTATTCCTTGTATTGGAGCAGCTGTGAGACCTTCAGTAAAAATAGCTAGTGCTGTGCGAATAGCTTGTTCTGCAGCAGGTTCTGGTTCTAGTTTCCCAAATTTACCTGAGATGATTTCTTCAGATATTTTAAAAGCTATTTCTTCACGTTGAAAAGTGGGATTCAATTTTCTAATACTGTTAGCAACCCCTTTGGGGCCAATGAGACCCTCAACTAGATCAGCAATATCTTTAGCGATAACGCATTCTGATTCTAGAGAAGGATCAAAGCCTAGTGATCGAGCGTTATTACTAATAGCATAAAGTTTTGCAAGCTCTTTATCTAGAGTTTTGACATATTTCTGATAGGATTCGCTCATTGTAATAGGCAAACATAAAGCCTCTTCAAAGATCGTTATCAAGCTGTTTATTTTGATTTGTTGTAAAAAAAATAGAAAAAACACTCCAAATTTGATTCTAGTTAAGCGAATTTAATTCAATCATTAAAAAAAGGTAAGAAAATCATTTATTTTTTATCCCATTAATAATTTCTGACATTTTTTGATCAGCATTAATACTTTCAATGATATTTCCTGTTACAATAATATCAGCTCCTGCAGAAACTGCAGCAATTGCTTGTGTTTTATCCCTAATACCGCCTCCCACTATCAGAGGAACGTCTATGACACTTTTGACAGCACGAATAACTTCTGGAGGAACAGGACTTTTTGTTCCGGATCCACCCTCGAGATAAATAAAATGCATACCAAGATATTGGCCAGCTAGAGCATGTGCTATTGCCAGTTCAGGTTTATTGTAGGGAATTGGAAGTGCTTTACCAACAATACCAGCAGTACCTCCCTCACCAACAATAATATATCCCATAGAAATTGGTTCTAATTGGAGTTTTCTTACTAATGGAGCTCCAAGTATTTGGACACCCATTAAAAAATAAGGATCAACTGAATTTAAAAGAGACATAAACCAAATTGCATCAGCTTTCGGGCTTATGCCGGTTATATTATTTGGAAAAAGAATAATTGGAATTTCAACTGTCTGTTTAATAGCGTTAACTACGGAATCAAGATGATCTTGCGCAACAAAAGTTGATCCTCCTATCATAATAGCAGTCGTTCCACTGCGGCAGGAATTCTCAGCGACTTTTGATGCTTGTTCACAAGTTATCTTCTCTGGGTCTACTAAAGTTATGTGAATTGACGTCTCAAGTTCAATTTTGTTAAGCAAATATTTTTCAATAGACCCAACCACCCTAAACCCTTCTCTTAATTTTTCTTTTGTGCATTTGAGACTTCTTTTTTCTTAGGAGAAGAAAAAACTTTGTCAGTTAACATACAATAAACATCAACTTCTGTTTGAGCTGGTTTAACTGAAAATTCTTCATTAAGACCACAGCTACTACAACCTGCAATAGCACGTGCAGATTCTCTAGAGATTTTCACTACAACAGTTTCTTTACCGCATTTTGGACAAGAAAAGAATTTAGGTAATCTTTTTTTAGGATTGTGAACTACCCGTTTTCTTTTTCTTCCCATTAAAGTTATCCTTCTTATTTTAGATTGGTATTTTCTTAATACTTGTACTTCCTCTTAAATACTTACCTGCTTACTTAGATGTCTAGGGATAGAGATAATTTATGAAGCTAAATCCATCTGTATTAGAAATTAATCTATCTGAAGTTGAGAACATAATAAAACGGTTCATTAAAGGATACATCAAAAATAATGGATTTGAAGGGATTATTATAGGTCTTTCTGGAGGAGTAGATAGCAGTACAATAGCAGCATTATCATGTTCTGCTATTGGAAACGAAAATGTTACTGGATTAATTCTCCCAGAGAAAGAAACCTATAATATTAA
>JAENXI010000198.1 GCA_016649625.1 Candidatus Bathyarchaeota archaeon | reverse complement strand
TAATTATATACAAAAAAGGGTGATGAATAAATATTTTAATACTGGAATACAACAAGCTTTAAACATAGTTGTCTTTAAACTCCTTAAAACCAATATGTTATATCCAGTAAGCGATGAACACAAATATACTGATCATAAAAACAATATTCTTCCCGATGTGCATTTGCTTCCAGAAGGAACAACATCCATTGATCTGGCCAAACACGTTCATACAAAACTAGCTGAAAATTATGTTCTCGCAATAGATGCAAAAACAGGTATTCGCCTTCCCAAAGAACACATCCTAAATCACAAAGACGTAATTAAATTTGTCACAAGAAAACCAGTTAAAAAGAAAAGAAAATAACTAATCGAAATTAAGCCAAACTCTACTAATGGGGAGATGCATTTTATCTTTCATGAATGTAGTGTATCGTATATGTTAATTGAAGAAACAGGTTATGTTGAATCTGAAGTGAGAAAAGTTTCTAAAATAGATGCTTCAGAACCGTTTTTTTTATGAATAACAATTAGCCTTAAAAAATAAAACCAGTAGCATCACCAAGAACAACTAACTAATTACTAATTTTGAATTATAAAGAGGTTGGAAGATTTAAGTGATCTTTTAGTAAATGATGATATTGATCTACTGTTCTTAAAGATCTAAATGCTCTATCTACAACCTCTGGTAAAGCGGGATGTATATGCATTGCCTCTATTAGAGGCTCTGAACTTTGATTTTTAGTATACATCATATTTATGATTTCTTGGATAAGCACTGAAGCTTGCGGTCCTACTATATGGGCACCTAGAATTTTACCTGTTTTTCTTTGAATTATTACTTTGACAAAATATTCTGTTGCTCCAATAGCTTCACCTTTTGCTGTATCTTCATATCTGTAAAACCCGATTAGTACATTATCTTTACCAAACTTTCCAACTGCTTCTTTTTCTAACATTGCGACGCTTGCAATTTCTGGTTCACTAAAAACGGCATGAGGTACAGCATGATAATCAACTTTCATCTTTGTTTTTCCAAAAGTGTTAAAATAAACTATCCGTGCTTCGTGATTGGCAACATGTTTAAACAAATAATTCCCGTTTGCATCACCTAATGCATAAACACCCGGTTGAGATGTCTGCAGGTAGTCATCAACAATAAAAAAACCCTTTTTATCTGTCTTAATCCCACCCAGTTCAGGATGGAGAATGTCTGAATTCGAACTTCTCCCAGTTGCAACAAGTATCTCATCAACAACAAATCGAGTTTTTTCTCCATTATCACGATTTACTGCAACCACCTTCTTGCCTTTAGAAGAAACTTGTGTTTTTAGAACCTCATGATTAGTGAGAATAGTGAGATGTTTTTCCAACTCTTTTTTTGCTACAGACGAAATTTCTGGCTCTTCTGTGGAAATAAACTGGGGATTTCTTCCAATAATAATGATTTTTGACCCCATCGCTGAAAGAAAATGACCAAACTCAGCAGCAATATACCCCCCGCCAATAATTGCAATAGTTTTTGGAAGTTTAGTTAGTTCAAGAAGTGTATCGCTTGTAAGATAACCTGTCTCTTCTAATGACTCTATTGGCGGAATAGCAGGTCTAGATCCAGTGCATAATAAAATCAATTTGGACGCTATAAGTTGATTATTCACTTTTAAAGTGTATGGAGCCGTAAATTCTGCTTGTGCAGAATAATAATCTATATTCTTAGAATTTTTTAACCCTGATCTAATCGCATCTATATCTTTTTTGATAATAGACCTCATATGATCCATGATTTTTGCAAAATCAATATTTTTAATTTGAACATTTATTCCAAATTCTTCGCTTTTTTGGATTAATCTCACAACATCTGCGGGATAAATCAAAAGTTTTGAAGGTATACATCCTCTTGTAAGGCATATTCCTCCAGGATCATCTTTGTCAATTACAGCAACTTTAAGATCTGGAGATTCACTGATTGCAGCATCAGCGATACTCATCCCAGATCCAGTTCCTATAACTATTAAATCGTATTGTTTCATTAAAAACAAACCACTACCAAATACAAATGTGCAATTACAAAAACTTTTTCTCTTTTTCCTTAAAGTGTTAATTTGTCAATTTCTATCAGTTTTCTTTTTAAATATGCCCTGATAAAAATTACTTAAATTCTTGTTGTTGAATAACTCCTATTTCCTTTATACTTAATCTGATTCTAATGGTTAAGATTAATCCAATTCCAATTGCTCCTCCAATTACTCCCCCAAAAGCATGAAGTCCAATCCAAACCAAAACTCCACCCTGTCTTGTCAAAGCCATAGTTGGCATTAAAAAAATACCTATTAAATAACCCGCAACTCCAGCACTAAAAATTGAAGC
>JAENXI010000197.1 GCA_016649625.1 Candidatus Bathyarchaeota archaeon | reverse complement strand
ATTTGAACCTGAGATTTGTATTTTTTATGTTGCTTATTTTTATAAACTGTCACACAGGCAGGCTGACAGAGAGACATCTAGGGAGATAGACAGAATACACACTCACCACGTAGGTACATGAATATTTGTCCTTGAACATGAGAGAGAAGATTAAAATTTAATCTTCTTTCTCTCTTTACTCGCGTATCAAATGCTTGAAATGATTATTCTTCTCAATATGTTTAAGCCATGTCTGAAACCAAGTTTCTTTTTACCCAATCTTTTTCGATAACCAATTGGCAACTCCAAAATCGTGTATCCCAATCGACTGACACGGTGATTTAATTCTGCTTCAATATCAAATCCAGACGATTTTGGCTTCCAACCTTTTAATAATTCGAATCTCATAATTCTCAGCCCAGTAAAAGGATCATTCAATTTTACTCCATTAAACACGCTTTGAACAAAACTTAAGATTCGATTTCCGATGTAGAATTGGTTTCTGTCAGATTCTAACCTGCAAGTCCCGCTGAATCGATCGCCTAAAACCATTCCAACCTCAGGATTTAAGTCAAGAACACTAATCATTTCCTTAATATGTTTTGCAGGATAAGTGAAATCGGCATCCGTAAAAACCACATAAACTGTATCTCCATTAAACTGGTCCAACCCTTCAGAAATTGCATTGCCTTTACCTTTTCCGTTCTGAATTATCACTTCTGCCCCTTGGTCTTTAGCTAGTTCAAGAGTTCTGTCTGAACTGTTTCCATCCACAACAAACAGATTTGGTTTATTCAAAACATCTTTCAATTCACAAAGAGTAGGCGCTATACCCTCTTCTTCATTATACGCGGCAACAATAACCGTAAGAGGTAAACAAATCAACCAAACATCATTTCCTTAAAACACGTGAACTCTATCCCCAAACTCGCTATGCTATTTTATTGGAAGAATATACCATTTCGACAACTCAGCGTTTGTGTTCTTTAGGATTTTTGTATCAACGTCGCCTACGAGAAGTTTTTCCTATCGCAGCAACAAGCAATGCCACTATCAGAAACGCTAATCCAGACCACAAAAGACTGCCCGACAAAAGGTACACAGCTACCGCAGCCAAAGCAGCGAAAGGAAATGCAAGCAAGAATCGGAAAGCCAATATGATAACTAAACCTATCACCAATAGAACAATTAGTATCCATAAAAAGTTAGGGTCAGACAAATTAATTCCAAACAAAAGACTACTCAAACAATCATCTCAAAATTCGAATCTTCAAATCCTAATAATTATACTGTTCTTGAGTATTAATAATTTATGTTTGCACTATAAGACAGTGTTTTACATTCAAAACGTCGACCTTAAGTGGTTACTCACGAATCTAATTATTAGTGTACAAATGGAGGGATAAATAACCATGAATAGCAAAGATTTTTTGGATAAATTTGTTTTTGTTGAAGACGAGAAAATTGGCAAAGTCAAAGAATTAGGAATAGATCATGAAAATTGGAAAGTAGATCATCTTGAACTCAAATTGACGAAGGATATAGCTGAATCAGTACTTGGTGTAAAAAAAGGCGGAGTAAGAAACATGTTGGCCATTTCAGCCTTGAAGAAAGGCGATGCACGGTGGACTGACAAGGGATTAAACCTCAAGGTTTCAAAAGCACAGCTTCACATGTACCTTAGACCAGTGGAGGAGTCTTAGGAGAGTTTGCTATGAATACGTGGTTGACGATTGTGATTATTATTGTGTTGCTTTGGGCGGTTGGGTTCTTTGCATTACCTGGAGTAGGCTCACTAATACATATACTGCTTGTCATTGCCGTGATCTTAGTGGTTGTTTGGTTGTTGACTGGCAAAAAGCTGTGGAAATAACCTACACTCTATTTTTTTTTAGAATTTATGAAAAAGATAAGAGCGTATATTTTAGATCTTCATTTTCTTTTGCCAGTGACATTATTCATAAGTATTCACATTTCAAGTTCTATAAAAAACATGGTGACAAAAATGGTTCAGAAAATGAAATGTATGCGCACAAAGAGGAAGAAAAATTTCTTAAAAAACTCCAATATTTAACTCCAATTCACTCTAGGAGAAAACTACTACGTGTTTCATCTTGGAAGACTAATGGATTTCCTAATTTGCAAGGAGTTTGGGGAGATCGATACCCTAGATCTGAAACTTAAAAAAAACGAGAAAAACTTCTATTGCTTCATTTGTTCTCGCATTTTCTTAATGGTTTCTTCATTTTTGATTTTTCTTCTCTGATTTTCTTCGTGTTCTACTTCAACGTTTTTGTTATGTATTTCTATTTGTTGGTTTGTATAATCAATTATTTTTTTCATACTATCAATTTTTTCCACAATACCATC
>JAENXI010000196.1 GCA_016649625.1 Candidatus Bathyarchaeota archaeon | reverse complement strand
CCCTAAAGTAATCACAACATTAGATTGGAAATTAGAAGAAATAGACAATAAAACACATCAACTAAAAGTAAATACTCAAGCTGGGTTACTTGCATATGGTTCAACACTCAATATTGAAGTATGGATTATTGATGAAAACACTACCAGGATTAGAATAAATGCTGAAACACCAGTTACCACAATTACTGCTCTCGCAGATTTTGGTCGGATAAGAGACAGAATTGAATTATTTTTTGAGGTTTTAGCAAAAGAGTTAAATGAAAATAAGGAAAATAGCAAAAAAGAATAAACAATTTTTTTGTAAGAACTTTAAATAAAAAATGTGTGATTTTCGTTAATAGAAGATATTAAGAGAAGTTCTATTAACGAATTATTTGTACTTGCCTATTTTTTGTTATCTAGCAACTGAAAAAGCTATTTTTACAACAGCCCTGTATTCAACAATTTTATTTTTTTCTATCTTTGCGGTGCATCTTTTTACGTGTACACTTTTAATATTGTTGATCGTTTTTGCAGCTTCATCTATTGCGTTTTGTGTTGCTTCTTGCCAACCTTCAGGGGAGCTACCAATTAATTCAATTATTTTTACTACCATAATTGCCAACTTCGATATTGTATATTAAATCATTTAACAACTTCAGTGTTTCGGCTGGATTATTAAATAAGAATAATGATTTCATTAAATTTGCGAATTTGGGTTAAATATTTAATTTAGTCAAATTTTTTTATTATTATCATTTTTCGATAATTTTCAAGATCTTGTGAAACATATTTTAAAAGTTTTAGTACTTCCATAGTTTTTTGAAATTTGGCTATTTCTTCACTTGCTTTTCTCGGGATAATTTTTTTTTGTGACATAGGTCTTCAGCGTCTTTCTTTGTTGATCGAGGGTGAATGTCATTGTCTATTGGCAACCTGAGAGCCAATCCGTTATCGAGGAGAAAGGAGAAGGCTTCGAGAACGGTAAAATCTTATTGGCCGTTCAGGTATTGCAATCAACCTCAGCCACCCTCATATCATGAGACTTAAGATTTGACACAATTATAAAAGTATTCTGAATTCAAAATAATGAACAAAAATAAAAAAAATTGTTAATTAGCCGATTGCTAAAACGCCTTCTAAGATCTTTTTTTCAGAAACATCCAGTTGCTTGGATAGCCACATCTTTAAAAGCGATTCATAACTGGGTAGCGGACCACTATAAGTAATAATCTGATTGCCTTTCAAAGCATCAGCTTGAAAAGTTTTTTCAACGTCCTTAAACATAAAAGACAAAGTTTGAGCTTTACCAGCTAATGTTTGAAAATCATCCCATTTCTTACATCGAAGAATTACAGGAGGTCCCTGAACCATATTCTGTTTGGATGGTTCACAACAATTTTCTTTAATCACAGAAGGATTTTGATCTTCGGTCTGAGATAAATAATTAACTAAACCACTAATCTCTTTTTGCAAACCACCAATTTTTTCTTCAACATTTTCTACTTTGCTCGTTAGTTCTCCTGTTTCTCCTAACTGTCCAGTAACGGTCCCTAACTCGCCAATTAACCGGTCTAGATCATTTTCATGTTCCTTTAGAACATTAACTATAAAGTCTAGAGCTTCCAAAGCTTCATCTCTTGAGTGTGGTTTCTTTGACATTATTTTATCCCTGACTTTTAATTTATCAATAAGGATATACTATACATAAAGATAACGAATTTTCAAATAATATCAATGT
Organism: Candidatus Bathyarchaeota archaeon; assembly: GCA_016649625.1. Classification (GTDB taxonomy): domain Archaea; phylum Thermoproteota; class Bathyarchaeia; order Bathyarchaeales; family Bathycorpusculaceae; genus AD8-1. Next base: position 636 of record JAENXI010000196.1, on the reverse strand, counting down.
AAAGCCATAACCATAAGTATTCTCAATATGCACAACACTTCTACGGGTAAAGATAGTTATTTGAATCATGATTTCTCTTAATTAATAACAAAATAGATTATTTTTTTATAAGTAATAAACCTTATTTCCATATTTTATACAACAAAAAAATTAGATAATTCTTTAAGAGAACTCAAACTAAAAAGAAGAAAAGAACCAAAAATGATTGAGTTTAACTTGTTTTCCAAATTGTTGATATAGCATTCTCTTCACAAGCTTGCGAGCAAGGAGCAGTTTTACCTTCATATAAACATCGGGAACAGGCATATTTTATTTTTTTTCGATTTTTTTCATTTACTGCAACAACCGTTTTATCTTCTAAATCAATAAATTGAGTCACAATTTCTAATGCTGATTGTGTACATTTTTCTAAGCACTTACCACAACCAGTGCATTTAATCGAATCAATAACAACGTAGTATTCTCCTGAGCCGTCACTATAACCATAATAAGTGATGATAAAAATCAACTCTACTTAACTAGTTTTTCTGCGCCTTTAAATATAATGCTTTCCCAAATAATGCTGCTCCGATTGCACCAGCAATCATAGGATCTAACCCACCGGTTTTCCATTTAGGAGAAGGAAGACAATTAATA
>JAENXI010000195.1 GCA_016649625.1 Candidatus Bathyarchaeota archaeon | reverse complement strand
TTCTTGTTTGTAATCTGAAAATTCAAGAACTTTTCCGTCTGATTTTTTTCCAATTTTTTTTGAAATTGCTGAAAGAACGTTGTTTATTTTCTCAATCTCTTTCGCTACTATTATGAGTGCTACCTCAGTAGAGTCATTTTTGACTCCAATGTTTTTTATAGCTTTTTTAATTTGATGTTTTGCAGATGCATAAAGCAAAGTTTCCATTTCAATGCTTTTTGAGATATTTTTTTGATTTCTAAATCCTAGTTGAGCACTTATAATTGCAAACAATAAATGTTGCCAAGTGGCAACCACTGAAGAGTCAAAGAATTGAATCCACACATCATGAGGTATCTTCCCTCTGATTTCCTTTACAAATTCTTTAGAGTCTTTTATTTTCAGGTTTTTATACCCTGTAATCTGCGCATATTCTTTGGTTGTTTCTAAGTATTTTATCACTTGTTTTCCTCAGTTATTTCTTTTAGAAATTTTTTAATCAGAGTTTTTGTTAAACCTGTTTGTATTAATTCCATTTCTTTGTTTTTAATCGAGTTTTTATTTTGGTTTTGTTCCCAAATCTTTTTTGATGTTTCTCTAATGTCCCATGGGAAAATTATCCAGTGTTTCGCAATTTTCTCATAATAGTTGGGTTCAATTTTGCTTTGAGGTTTTTTATATAATGTTGCTATTTTCACGACTGTCGGATGTTTTTGTAGAATATGGTTTTTTGCAATTTGCAAGCTTTTTCCTGAGTCTGCAACATCATCAACTAAAAGTATTTTCTTAGCTGCAATTTGTTTTGAAAGTTTCTGTGTTAAAATTGGTTTTTCTCTTGTTTTAGATGGACCTAAATAAAACTCTACTCTAATCGTAGTTAGATCATGAACTTCTAACAGATCTGACAGTAATCTTGCTGGAATCCACCCGCCTCTTGTTATCGCTATTATTGTGTCGGGTATGAAGTTATCTGAGCGAATTTTTTCTTTTTGATTGATTAGCATTTTATGTATTTGGTTCCAAGATGGAATTTCAAATTTGAGTTTATCTTTCATAAATTCTCCTCTTTTCAATCAGGATTACGTCTAGTTTTTATGATTTTGTCTATAGCCCTATCTTTAATTATTTTAAGTGATCAAATAGTTTTTTCTTTCAATTTGGGTACAATTTTTTTGGAACAAGATTAATTATTTTTTGTAAGTTTTTGTATTTCCTGAGACAATAATGGTAAAAAGGTGCCAATATCAGAGACTAAACCTACAGCTTGGGTTGAACCTCTATCCAATAGTTTTGTTACTGATGCAGGATTGATGTCAAGACAAACTAGTTTGACAGTTGAAGGAAGCATGTTTCCAACACCTATAGCATGTAATGTTGATGCGAGCATCAGAACCATGTTCACATCTTTTAGTTGCTTTTTATACTCGTTTTGAGCGATAACTGCGTCTGTTATTACGTCTGGTAGTGGACCATCATCTCTAATTGATCCTGCCAACACATAAGGAACCCCTTTTTTGACGCATTCGTAGATTATTCCACTCTTTAATACTCCTTTTTTTACAGCTTCCTTTAGGTTTCCAGCTTTGAAAATCTCATTAATCGCCACTAAATGATTTCTACATCCTCTAATTGCGGGAGTGGCTTTTTGTAGAGATATTCCTAATGATGTTTTCATCAAATCTCCTTCAACATCATGAACTGCTAATGCGTTGCCTGATAATAGTACGTCAACAAATCCCTCTCTGATCAAAGTTGCTAGAGCCGCTGCTGCTCCCGTGTGAACTAATGCTGGACCTGCCACAACAGCGATCTTTCCATTTGATTTTTTTAGTTTATAGACGTCTTTAGCAATTTGTCTAATTACTGCCATTGCCGGTTTTTCACTTGAAGAACCGCTGCTCATGAATCTGAATATTCCTGTGTTTTCTCTGGACCTCTCTGGAGGTTTGACATGGACTCCCTCTTCACCGATCACTATTAAATCTCCTTTTTTCACATCCCTTATGGGTTTACATTGGGCTTTTTTGTTTTTGGAATCTACGACTACAACTTTGTCCATCATTGTACCCTCTACTAAGATCCACTTATTTTTGTAGAAGATTTGAGTGGGATTGTTGGTTGTTGAGTAAAAATCATCTGGAAACACCATATTTGCTGGAGCAGGTGCAACAGTTACTTCTGTTACCTCGAAAGGGACTGCTCCTAGTGGTATTATTTCATCTAGTATGTCATCTAAATGTTGTGGGTTTTTTCCTTTTACAAGAATTCTCGCATAACTTTGACTGGTTTTATGTTTGCCTACTTTGAACTCTATGGTATCAAAGTCTCCACCCAACTCCATTATTCTGCTCCATATTCTTGTGAGAATCATTGAGTCGATTAAGTG
>JAENXI010000194.1 GCA_016649625.1 Candidatus Bathyarchaeota archaeon | reverse complement strand
CCCTTAATTAAAGAATTATCATCTCTTAACAACCCATTTTCATCTGATGATCCCCATTCATCTTCTCCTGTATCAGGATTTTTTCTTCCCCTTCTAAAATCCTTGGGCAATATGTACGAATTGTGTAAGGGTCTAATCTTTCTTCTCTAAAAGCAGAAAAAATTACTACCAGTCATTAAGCTGTTTTTCAACTTCTAATTTTGGTACAACAGTCATATTGTTTTCAATTTGAGTTCTACGAATTGATTCATCAGAGGTTAGGGTAACATAAACATGTAAGATATAATTATTTTCAGTAAGATTAAGCTGGCTTTTTAGTTTATATGTGTCATCTGGAAATACCCAGTCTATCTCAGAAAGGATTTCATCAAGTTCATTTTGGTTGATTTGATTGCAATCTTTTTTTCTAATGTTAATTTCAGTTAATCGATGAAATTTTTCATTTCCTTCGCTGACGAAAATTAAGTATTTGTTGTTAAATATTTTTATTTCTCCTTTGAAGCCTTTTATTCTTTAACCAGGCAAGATCAACTTAATAAGAGAGATAGTTGGCCAAATTGTGTAAACATTGAGTTTTTGACAAGTTATTTCTTTTTCGACATATTACTTCCTTGGAAATTTTGTTTATATTAACTCTTGCGATATTTGAAATAAGGTTTAAGCAAATGAATAGAAGAATGTCACAGAAAGAATTTAGCAGATTTTATACAATAATCTGGCAAAGAGGACCACAAGTACGCTATCAAAACCCTGACTCATGGTTTAATAACAGTTTATCAAAAGGACCATTATGACTTATTTTTTTTCGTCTTTTATATGATTTTAAGGTTTGTAAAATAGGGTTGAATAAATAAGTAATTATTTTTTTGTAATATTTTATTTAGACCTGTTTATATTTTACATTAGTTTTTGTTGGATTTTTGTTTTTGGAGTTTTTTCCTTTTTTGGTTTAGGAGCACTCTTGCTATCGCAGTTTGTTACTTTTTTAAGACAATTTTGACATACACATTCAAAGGGAAGATCTTTTGTTGTACACGATTCAGCATATTTGCAGCTAGAACATGGAAAATATTTATTACAGATATTGCATTTTTGAAGAAAACAAATTTTTTCTTCATTTAAAATGCTTGATAGTGCATCGATAAGTTTCTTGGTATTGTTATAATTGCTAATTCTATATGTGTTCTGAGTGCGATCATATTCTAACCCAAGTCGTAATAAGTTAATAAATTGGCTTTTTTCGACTCTAGGTAGCGTGAAAGAGTTCTTATTTAGTGTGAGCATTTTATTATTCCATTAATATTTGTTCATTTTTTTTATGTAATCTATTTCGTTAGGTTCAAATTCGAGATAAGTAACAATAGATTTTGTTTTTTCTTTCTTCAACATAATCTTTATGAATGGTAGAACATCTTCTTTTGCTGTTTTTTTTGATACACGAAATTTTTTTCCGATTTTTAAAGAAATGGAATCTAATAGTGTTCTTTGAGATTTTGTCCAAAAAAGTTTCATAATTCTTAATGGAGGATAAATAAACTCGAATGGTTTGAATGAATCGGGAGAAACAGTTGCAGCTTCAGCTAAAAAATTAAAAAAATATTTTAGCAAACTCCAATTTTCAGTTCCTACTCTACCTCTAAACATGTCTGCTTTGGATAATAAATCATAAGCAGTAGCCAAATCTTCTGAATTAGAATAACGACGAGGTAAATTATCACTAAAGGATAGAAGAAAATCGTCATAGTTGACATTGGAATAATTAAGTATTGTAGCAGCGTCTTTATGCGATTTAGCGGAAAAAACTCCTCTTAGTGTATCAAACATACTAATATCTTTGGTTCTGTTAGTCAGAAACAACGTATCTTGAAGAGTTATTACTTTCCCTATTCTAGCTATACTTTGCAAATCGTTTATGGCGGATCTTACATCCCCTCTACTATTTACTGCAATTCTTTCGAGTGCTTCGAATTCTGCTGTTACATTTTCATTTAAGCAGATTGTCTGTAACAAAGTAATTATTATTGGTAAACGAATTTGTTGAAATCGTATTACTTTACATACTTTTTTTAGAGGTCTAATTTTTTGAAGATCAGGATCATTGGCAGCCATCATAACTGGAACTAAGGATTCATTTACAATTTTTATGATCGCTGGAATTCCTCCCCTGTCTTGTTGACCAAACACTCCATCAACTTCATCTAAAAATAAGATATTCCCTTTAGTAGACTGAGAAGTGAATTTGTCAAGTGCTGCATATGACGTTGCAGGTTTACCTATTTTGTTTATAGAATTCTTTGTTCTTGTATCACTTGCGTTCATTTCTATAATTGAATAACCAAACTGATTTGCCGCTGCATTTATTAACGCTGTTTTTCCTACACCTGCAG
>JAENXI010000193.1 GCA_016649625.1 Candidatus Bathyarchaeota archaeon | reverse complement strand
GCATAAACAACAGTCGCTTGACCTTCAGCAGTGGGATATTGTTTCGCGTCGTACCCATAAGACTTGAGGTACGATTCTAAACTACTAGCACAATCACTAATCCCTTCAGTATCACGATAAGCAACAGTTGGAAATTTGACGAGTTCAGCTAGAATTTTGCGAAAATCAGCTTCATACTTTGAAGCACTCTTAAGATACTTTAGAAAATCGTCCTTTATCATAACAATCAAACTAAATTGCAATAACTCTTGATAAAGTATGCTTTATGAATTTTAATTATTCGTATTAGATAAGTATTTGGGGATTTTTCGGAGAACTTTACTTTTTCATCTTTTATATTTAATATTTGAACAAATTGCGTGGATCAAAGAATAAGGTTAATGTCTCAACCAAGTTGTATTGGTTATTATTACTGTTTAAATCACGATAGATTAAGTTGGATTTATGTAAAAATTAAACTTAGAGAAATTGGATTAATAAAAATCAGTCCAGGTTTTTACAAGCAGCAAAATAGAAATGATAATCATAATAGAGGAAATAAAAATAATAAGATTACTTGCTTTGAATTTCCTTTTTAAAAAGGTGCCAAATAAACCACCAACAATACTACATGAAGCTACTAGTACCCACAACCAAAGAGAAAAATGACCATAAGTAACATGGATTATACCATTTACAGTTAAGGATAAAGTAGTCATGAATAATGCAGTAGATATTGCTATAGGAGCAGGTATATTATACAATAAAATTAAAAGTGGTGGAACAGCCCACCCACAACCCAAACCTACCAAGCCAGAAATTGTTCCAATAACAAGACCAAGAATTATTAGTACTATTAGATTTATTGAAATAACTGTTTCTTTAAATTTTATTTCTATAAATGGTTTCATAGAATTAAGCTTCTTAAAAAACGTTGGTTTATTAGTTGTAGTTTCAGCTGGATCATCATTGCTTTGAAGCACAAATAAATTTTGACTTATTTTTTGACTTATCCATTTAAGAAACATCAAGATTGCTAAAAAGATAATTAAAATAGCAAAAAGAGTAGTAATGGTATTTTCGCTTATCAAAGTGGTAATATAAGCTCCTAAGTAGTTACCAGCAAAGATAGGTATAACAAAGATGATTCCTAGAAACCAATGAATTTCCTTGCGTTTTAAATTTAGAAGAGTAGCAATTAATCCAGTAAAAATTGTTCCAACAGCATTACTTCCAATAATATCAACAAGCTCAAAACCATAGTCAATTAGAATAATAGCGAAAATTGGAAGCATTAAAACTCCCCCGGCAAAGCCAGCAATTGCCCCTATCGAACAACTCGCAATTGCTAATATCACTAAAACTAATATAATGTACCAGGGAACATTGAGCATAATGGATCAAAATAGTATTTCAATTAATTTTTTAAAAATTTCTATATAGTGGAAAACCAAGTAAACAACTATAATTTGGTTGTTTATCTATTGATGAAAACAAGATTTCAAAAAATATCACAATTTACACCAATCAAAGAACTAGTAAAATTAACGCTAAAAAGGATATATAATTAAATATTATATATACAAAATTGAAATTTGAATTTCTGTAGAATAATTATTATTAAAGAAAGAATATACTGTTTTATAATTATCTCTTCAATTGAGTCATTCTTAGCAAAATCTAGCTTCATCGACATAAAAAAAAATAACAGAATAGTTCTTTAAATTGAATCAACGCGTATGAAAGAAGTTATCAACAATCACAGCCACCGCAGTCGCAGCCACCACAATCGCAACCACTACAGTCACAATCACCGCAGTCGCAACCACCGGAACCACAATCACCCCAGTTACAGTCACCACAATCACTGCAATCACTACAGCCACTACAATCACAACCACTAGGATCACAACCCTTACTACTGGAACAGGACCAGCAACAACAAGAACCAAGGCAAAACTCAAGGAACTGAGCAAGAAAATACAAAGGATAAGTAAAGCAGAAAAACCAGCGAAATCCACCGGTGGTTTTTATTGGTGCTTCCGGTTGAGCAATTGATGGTTGAACAGGTTGAGCAGCAGGAGCTATTAATCGATAACCGCATTTAGAGCAGTGCTTGTAGTGAGTTTGATTTTGATGACCACAATTCGGGCAAGCATTGCTGCTTGGAGGAGGTGTTTGAGGTAGAGGGCTGGGGATTTTACCAAGAGGAGTTCCACAAGATTCACAAAAAGAACCATCAGCTTCGTTTTCAAAGCCACATTTTGGACAATTACTTGTCATAAGAATTTTTCACATCCCAACCCAAAATTACAATAGTTTTAACACTTCATCTTTTTTTAACGTATTGGAGAACTAAAATCCAATTCAAAAAGTGATTTCATTGACATAAAAAATATAACGCAAGACCTCCTTTAAGG
>JAENXI010000192.1 GCA_016649625.1 Candidatus Bathyarchaeota archaeon | reverse complement strand
GATGCAGACATCTATGATTTTCCTGATGAGTTATAAAAATTGGAAGAGTAACTTATGAAAATTGCACTTGCAGCTGATTTGCATCTTGGCATTCGTCAATTTAATAGTAAACAGCGCTGGCAGGATTATCTTGATGCTTATACAAAACTTACAAGCAAAGTCAAAGAATTAAAGTTAGATGCATTTGTAATAGCTGGTGATATTTTCGATAAGAGTCGGCCTCATCCAGGAGTTGTTCGGAAGTTTCTTAGAGAAACATCAAAAGTTGACTGTCCAGTAATGTTAATTAGAGGAAATCATGATTCGCCACAAATTTTATTTGAAAAATATGGAGGCGATATTTTACATTTAATAAATGATGTTTCAAAGATTAGTTACTTAAATAAAAAAAATCCAACTTTGAAAATTAATGATGTTAATTTTATTGGTGTAGGTTATGAAAGTTATAATATACCCAAACAAATAGAAGAACAAGTTAAGGATTCAATAGATGATTCTTTTGTGAATGTTGGAATTTTTCATCAGCTTTTGGATTTTCCTGGTGTACCAGAGGATCGAGCGGATGTTTCTAGAAGTTTTTTGAAAAGTCTTGGTTTAAATCTTATTTTGTTGGGTCATTTTCATGTTCCTTACTCTGAAGAATGTATGTTTAATCCTGGTTCTCCGGAGTATTGGTCTTTTGATCAAGGAGAGTGTATCAAATTCGATTTGGACACTGAAGAAATTATTATTAAACCAGCCAAACGAACAGGATTTTTTGTTATTGACACAAATACTTGTCAAGGGGATTTTGTAGATATTAAACCAGCTCGGCCTATGTTTAACATCATTTATGAGACTGAAAATTTTTCAGAAGTGTTACACATGTCGAAAATAAGAAATCACTTAGAGAAATATAACATTCAAGATGCATTAATAAAAACAGTAATAAAAGGACTGTCAAAGACTGGAAGAACTAGTGTAAAAAGTTTAACACTTAAAAAACCACTTATTCACACTCCAACTTCAATGTTAAAAACTGTTAAATCAAAATCTAGTAAGAAAGAGATTTTTAAAGATTTTAGAGAATATTTGATTCATAATGGGTTAGATGAGTCAGTTGGCAAATCAATAGTTCTTTGGATCGAGAAAAATAAAGAAAAAATTAGTTCAATGACTGAAAAAGAAGTTTTGGAAAACATAAGAAAAATAATTCGTTCTCAGAAAACACAAAATGAAGAAATTTAATGGTTTATTTTCTTTTGAGATTTATAGAGTGTACTCTAGAAATTTTGGCGGTTTTAGAGTTTTAGAGAATTAAGAAGTTTAACGAATCCTTGATTATTTAAGATTTTTTTTGTTAGGAGGTATTCAGGTATCCATTTCTTTCCTCTACCAGATGAATCTAAATAAACTCCTATGGAATGGGGATATGAGTTGTCTATTTCAGGTTTGTTTATCACTTCTTGAAGATTTACTCTTCGTTTTTTCTGTGTTTGACCTGATTTTCGATTTCTATAGGTTACTAAATAGTCTATTTGGTTTTTTCCTTTATTTTCACAAATAGGTATGTAGATTACCCAATCGATTTCTTTGAAATGAAATTTAATTGAAACCATCTTTTTTACTAATTAAATATTTTTTTATCTGATTAATAAAATTTTTTCCATTCTTCAGAATAAACCAGTTAAGAGAAAAGAAATATAAAATAACTAAAGTTGCTGTTGGTTCGCAACATAATCATTCGAGTAGACAATATTAAGAAAAAGATTTCGAGAAGATTAAAGCAAGTAAGCTTCTGTTATGTAACGTTTGAGTACTCCTTGAGTTTGGAAGTAATAAGCGAGTTTAGCTATTGAGTTTTTCATTAGAGTAATCCAAGCATCTCTATTCATGTAATATGTTGGAACAATTAAATATTCTAATTTTGAGTATAAGTCGTTGAGTTCTCTTTTTCTTCTTTCTTCTACACTAATTAACTCGCTTGGATGAGGTCCTATACCCCAACCAGTTATTCCCTCTATGCAACCTTCTATCCACCATCCATCTAATACGCTAAAATTAATTACTCCATTGTGTGCTGCTTTCATTCCACTTGTTCCTGAGGCTTCCATTGGTGGAATTGGAGTGTTTAGCCATACATCTACACCTGAAGTTAGTTTTGATGCAATTTGCATATCATAGTTTTCCAAATAGACGATTTTGATTTGGTCTTTGAGTTCTTTGGCATATTGAAAAACTCTTTTTATTAATTGTTTGCCTTCAACATCTCTTGGATGCGCTTTTCCGGCGAAAACCATTTGAATTTTTCCTTTGTTGTTTATTTCTACGAGTTTTTGGATTCTTGAGAAAATTAAAGTTGATCTTTTGTATCCGGTAGCTCTTCTTGCAAAACCTATTGTTAATACATTAAGGTCTAGTGACGTGGAGGTTGT
>JAENXI010000191.1 GCA_016649625.1 Candidatus Bathyarchaeota archaeon | reverse complement strand
TTCTCCAGATAAAAACTGTTCCTATTGAATAGCCTCTTTTTATTTATAAACAGCTTTAATTAGAATATTAAAATATAACACAATCTTTTTTTCTAAAAATTAAGTTAAGAGGTATTATTAAACATAGAAAATTTTTTAAAGATAAGAAATTGGTTTAGGATAAAAGGTTAAATTCGAAAACACAACTTCACATTAGGGAACTACACATGTCTATAAAAGTTACTAGAATTGCTGATTCTCTGTTTAATGCTAACTGTTTGAGATTCGGTACATTTAAAATTAAATCCGGAGCCTTGAGCCCTTATTATATTGATCTTACTAGCTTACTTTCTTCACCTGCAGATTTGACAATAATCGCTAAAGCGGCAGCAGAATTAATTGAACAAATAATGAAAAACGAAAAAATAGATAAAATTGCGTCAATTGCACTTAAAGGAGCTCTTATAGTGCCAAGTATTGCTACCATGATAAATTTACCTTGTATTATAATCAGAAAAAGCGAAAAAAATTATGGCGCAAAAGGTAGAATTGTTGGAGCGCCAGTATCAAAAAACGACAATATCTTATTTTTTGATGACGTGGTTAGTGAGGGTTTATCAAAAGTAGAGGGTATAAAACCTTTAGAAAACCAAGGTGCTTTTGTGAAACACTTGCTTGTAGTGGTTGATAGAGAACAAGGTGGAAAAGAAAAATTGGAACAGAAAGGATACCTTGTACATTCTTTGACTAAAATCTCTGAAATAGTTAAAGTTCTTGCTGACTCTAATAAGATCTCAGATAATCAAGCTCAAGAAGTTCTGGATTATATAAACAAAATATGACTAAAACAGTTTTTTCAAAATCGAATAATACTGAGTATATTCAAAATACAAAAAAATTGTGAACCATGTTATTTAAGGAAGAGAAACTCCCACATTTTCTCCAGTTGATATTATCAAAATTGATATTAAAAAAAGACAATAATCCGTTAATACAACAAAATTTAATTTTTTATTTGTATCTAGCTTGAAGAATTACTTGGCGAGTACCAAGCTATAATTTCAAGAACTGCTTTGCTAGAATAACCGACTGTTTTCAAAGTTTCCTTCAACTTTATTATATTCTCAATATTCACTTGATATTACCTCAAATAGCTGTATCTAAAATACATATTTAATCTTTAATTCCAAAATCGGAATATATCAGAAATATCTTGTGTGAAAAATATCTAATCCTTATGCATTTCTAGGAACAATATTAAAAACTGATTTTTGAATAAGTAAACCTAAAGTATGTCAGAAAGAAATAATACTTAAAAAATAAGGGATAATCTTGGTTTCATCAAAAATTAAAGATATAACTTTGGCATCAAAAGGCCATCTACAAATAGAGTGGGCCTCTAATCACATGCCCGTATTAAATCAAATTAAAACTAGATTTGAAGAAGAAAGACCTTTTGAAGGGTTAATCTTGGGTGCTTGTTTGCATGTAACAAAAGAGACTGCAGTGCTTGTAGAAACTTTACTTGCCGGGGGCGCAGAAGTAGCCATTTGTGGTTCTAACCCATTATCTACACAAGATGACGTTGCCGCTGCATTAGTGGAAAAAGGAGCAAATGTCTATGCTCAACGAGGACAGTCAACTGAAGAATATTATTGGTGTCTCGAAAAAGTTTTGGATCATAAACCCGTGATAACCCTTGACGACGGCGCAGACCTTGTAGGTATGTTACATGGGAAAAGAAAAAATGACTTAAAAAATGTTAGGGGTGGAACAGAAGAAACAACTACTGGAGTAATCCGATTAAGAGCAATGGAAAAATCTGGGAGTCTAAAATATCCCATAATTGCAGTGAATGATGCAGATACAAAACACCTTTTTGATAACCGATATGGAACCGGTCAAAGCACTATTGACGGAATTTTAAGAGCAACGAACACTCTGATTGCAGGAAAAACTTTTGTGATTTGTGGATACGGCTGGTGCTCAAGAGGCATAGCCATGCGCGCTCTTGGATTAGGTGCAAAAGTAATAGTTACAGAAATAAATCCTCTAAAAGCACTTGAAGCATCAATGAACGGGTTTCGTGTTATGCCATTAATTGAAGCAGCACCGCAAGGAGATATTTTTGTAACAGCAACTGGCGATATTAGTGTTATACGCAAAGAGCATATGGAACAAATGAAAGATGGAGCAATAATTGCCAACAGCGGTCATTTTAATGTAGAGATTAATCTGAAAGAGTTGGAGTTGCTGTCAAAGAACAAGAGAACACTGAGGCAAAACTTAGAAGAATTTACGCTTGAAGACAATAGAAAGATATACCTTCTTGCAGAAGGAAGACTTGTTAATTTATCTGCAGCTGAAGGTCATCCTTCTGAAGTAATGGATATGTCATTTGCGGATCAAGCATTATGTGCAGAATACTTGGTGAAAACAACAGAT
>JAENXI010000190.1 GCA_016649625.1 Candidatus Bathyarchaeota archaeon | reverse complement strand
GAAGCAAATATTGGAGGAATTTGATTACGTCTGGCATAAAAATTACGAATGATGAAATGCGATATATAGCACTATTTGAGAGTGTCAGTGGAGCTGGCGTGAAAGATTGCATAATTGATGAAGAACAAGAAAGAGCAATTTTCATTGTAAATAAAGGACAAGTAGGTGTAGCAATAGGTAGAGGCGGTCGAAATATTCACACACTTGAAAAAATGACTGGAAAAAAACACGAAATAATCGAATACTCTGAAGACCCTATTCAGTTTATAAAAAATGCCTTAAAACCTGCTACAGTTAGAGAAGTTCGTGTAACAGAAAGAATGGATGGAAAAAAAATGGCGGTTGTAACTGTCAATCAAAAAGACAAAGGTGTTGCTATAGGTAAAAACGGCAAAAATGCTGAACGTTTAAGATTTCTAGCAAAAAGATACTTTGATATTCAAAATGTAAGCATTACCTAATTGCCAAAATATATCTACCCCGTTCATAGTATTTTCTAAAAAATTATGCAATTGTATTTAACAAAAATGTTTTTTCCAAATTCACAATTGTATAGAATAGTTTAATTCTAGAAATCTATTAATTATTATTTTAATAATATTGCTGTATAATTTTTTTGTTAATTTGTTCTAACTGTTTTTTTTAGTTGCCAAATTAGTTTAACTTGAACTCTCTTAAGTAATCCCTGTCTTTCTAATGAAATTAAGCTTCGGTGAATTGATGAATATTCTTTTGTTTTATATTCTATTAATTTTCCAAATACCATCTCTGCAATTTCTTTAGTAGTCATGTCTGGTTTAATATTTAGAATTTCCAAAATTTTTTTCTGGTTTTTAGAAATACGAACCATTTTTTTCACCAAAATCTTTTTTCATTATTTCAATATTACGGCATCATATATTACGGCATAGAAATTTTATTTTCTATTGCTATATTATTACTTGTTAATTTAATTATTATTCTTTTTAATTTTGCTGTTTAAATTATAACAAAACCTCTGCGTAAGGACCTTTGAATATTTAATTCAATATAACTTTTCATCACTATATGCACATTTAATTTTATGTTTTTTGCAAATTCTAAACAAAGAACTGGATCACATAATGTTGTTGAGAGATATTTTTCTCCACTATCAGGTGAAATTGAGACAATAAGTCCTTCATCTAATTCTTTTGTCTTTTCCAAAGCTACATAAAATATTCCCCCTGAACTTGGGTCAACAAATATTCCCTCTTTAAGTGCTAAAAGTCTTGAAGTTTCATCGGCATCTTTAAGGTTAACTTCTTTAATTTCATCTGCTTGGTTTTTATTCCACATATCTGGTATATATTGAGTTTTTAAAATTTTTAATCCTTGACTTTTTTCTCTGATCTTTGGTTGAACACCATAATTTGGATAGTTGGATTATATTCTTTTAGTCGTTTAGATACGCCCATAAGCGTTTCTGTAGTTCCAATTCCAGCTATAAAATGAGTAATCTTTCCTTTTGTATCCTTCCAAATTTCTTCAGCTGTTGTTTCGTAATGAGCTAGTATATTTGATTTATTTGCAAATTGATACGGAATAAAGTACTTGTTTGGATTTCTCGTAACAATTTTTCTTGCCAAGTCTTCAGCACCATCCATTCCTTTTGATCCTTGACTTAGAATAATTTTGGCGCCAAAGGCATTTGAGTATTTTTCTTCTTTCCAGTGTCATAGTTTCGGGCATTACTATAACTAGTTGGCATCCTTTTATGCGACAAACTAGTGATAATCCGATACCAGTATTTCGACTAGTAGGTTCAATTAAAATTTTATTTTTGTTAAGTTGTCTATTTTTTTCCGCGTGTTCAATCATGTACTTAGCGATTCTGTCCTTTACTGATTCACTAACGTTAAATTTCTCCATTTTTATGTACATTTTAAGTTTTGGTTTATTGTATACATTATTGAATTGCACCAATGGAGTATTGCCAATTAGTTCCAAAATGTTCTTTGCTATCATCCGTTATTACAGCACTGATATACTACTATCTTTAATCTAAATTGTTTCCTTATGATCTTGGTAAAATTAGTTTTAAAGTGTATATTTTAAAGTAAATTCATATTTTAACCACTTTTTAACAATTTATAATGAAGAATACTATAATTTATTTGGATTATCTGAATATCTCAAGAGAAAAAAAATTATAATTTTAAACTTTTTTTATATCTTTTTTTCGTTCTTAAACTGATTTCTAGGATGTAAAAATTGTTTGTAAACAGGATGCTCTTTGAAACGTAGAGTTGTTTCAGATCTTTCAACTGTACCACTTGGTAATCTCATGCATATTGAGTTAACTACTGCTCCAGCTGATATTATTCTTACTCCATTTAATAATTCGCCTTTTGTAACACCTGAAGCTGCAAAAACTAGTTCTTGACCTTTTGCTAATTCTTCTAGG
>JAENXI010000018.1 GCA_016649625.1 Candidatus Bathyarchaeota archaeon | reverse complement strand
TAAACTGAAACCATGGTGATTTTCCCCTTTTTAGATGCTATATATTCTGCTAACATTCTAGCTGAGATAGCATTTCTTTCTCCAAGCAGGGTTTGAGAAGTTACTGGACCTACTAAACCCTTGGGATTGGGAACTGCTAAAGCTAATGTTCCCATTTTATCCTCTTTTTCGCTTAACATTACCCAACATGAATTTCTAGCTTCTATATAGACTGCGAGAAAACGCGTATCCTGTTCAACAATCTCTTCTTTAATTACTTTAGCGCGTTCCATCTGTATTCCCCATTGTCTATTTATAGCATGTTAGTCTTTTCAGTATTTATTATTTTCAAGAACAAGGTGGCGTAATGGACAAGACAAAGACTTCGATAATGCCTAAAAAGGTACTTGATTTTTTTCCTTACAAAGCAATACGGCCTAACCAAGATAATTTTATAAAAACCGTTTTTAACTCTGTACAATCTCGCAAATCTGTCCTCATAGAAGGAAGTAATGGATTAGGAAAAACCATTTCGGCTCTTTCTGCTTGTCTCCCAATTGCTATTGAAAATGACCTTAAAATATTATATGTGGCCCGTACTCACAGACAACATGATCGAGTGATAGAAGAATTAAGAGCGATATTCAAGAAACAAAAAGTTTCGGGTGTTTCTATTCGAGGTCGAAGCAATATGTGTCTTAACAATTTTGCTTTAAAAAATACTAATGACTCAAAGTCTCACATGGAAATCTGTGAGTTACTGAAAACAAAAGGCAGATGTCCATATCACCGAAATCCAACACAAGAAAAATATGAATATCTTCAGCTGCAACAACAGATTTCCATGAGGCCCTATAAATCTTCTGAAATACAATACGTATGTAGAAAAAAAAGTATATGTTCTTACGAACTTGTTAAATCATCATTATCTGATGTCAGAGTTATAGCATTAAGTTATCTTTATGTTTTTGATCCAGTTATTCGGACTGCATTTCTTAAAAGTCTTGAATCTCAGTTGAAGAAAATAATTTTGATTGTCGACGAAGCTCATAATTTGCCAGAAACTGCTATAAATATTTCAAGTAGAAGTTTATCACTTTTTGTTTTAAAACAAGCTGAACTAGAAGCAATGAAATTTGGAAATAATGATATTGCTTTTTTTGCTAATTTTCTTAGAAATGAAATTGAAGAATTTGCAGTTAATATTAAAGGCGAACAAGTAGTTCAACCTCGAATTCTCCTTGAAATACTTCAAAAACACGGTAGTATTGCAAATCCTGTTGCCTTTTTTAATGAACTTCACGAAGTTGGTAGCAAAATAAAACGTGTATTGCTTTCTGACGGAAAAAATCCCCGATCTTACATCCATGGCATGAGCGAATTTCTAATTAACTGGTTAAATACTATGGGCGATGAGTCTTTTATTAATACGGTAAGTACATATTTCACTCGAGAAAAAACCAGAACCGCAAAGTTAGAGATAATTGCTTTAGATCCCTCCAAGATTACTTCACAGGTCTTTTCAGAAACATATTCTAATGTGATAATGTCTGGCACTCTCCAACCTCTTCAAGCTTATGCTCTCATAACGAAACTTCCTGAAAATACGGTACAATCTGTTGTTCCATCTCCTTTTCCAAAAGAAAATGTCCTCTCACTAGTTTGTCTTGGTCTATCAACTGCCATGCAAAAAAGAACTCCAATCATGTATGAGACAATGATCAGCAGAATACTCGAAGTGGTCGAGAATACCCCTGCAAATACTGGAATTTTTGTTGCTTCATTTAGAGTTCTTTCCGCTTTAATCAATGAAGGCCTAGAGAGCGCTTTGGACAAACCACTTTTTTATGAATATCGCGGAATGAGTTCTAAGACAAACGAAAAATTGGTAGCTGACTTTAAAGCTTGTAGTAATAATGGTGGAGCAGTCTTTCTGGGCGTTCAAGGTGGCAGGACCTCTGAAGGTGTTGATTTTCCAGGAGATCAAATGAATTCTGTGATAGTCGTAGGAGTACCTTACGCTGAGCCAAAACCTAGAGTTAAAGCTCAAATTTCATATTATGAAAAATGTTTTCCTGGCCGGGGTCAAGAATACGGCTATCTTCTACCTGCAATGAAAAAAGCCTCTCAATCTGCAGGTAGACCAATTAGAACTCTTAACGATAAAGGTGCAATAATATTCATGGATCATCGCTTTGCAACATACTATTGTCGTGCTTTTCTTCCCTCTTGGATGAGTGAAGGATTGAAACTTATTCCCAATGAAGATAATGTTCTATCCAGGGAAATAGAGAATTTTTTTAAAGTTAACTCGGAAAAAAAATAATACTTTAATTAAGATGCTCTATCAGTTATGGGTTCTCGCACATTTTAAATATTTAATATTGATCTTATGAAACAGATTATTAGTTTCGTAATTCATATTCCTGGATGAGAATTAACGTGATACAACAGATACAAACGGGTTGTAAGTGTTTAGATAACTATTTAGATGGAGGAATCTCCCCAGGAACTATTACGTTAATTTATGGTGAACCAGAAACTGGAAAAACCACTCTTGCAATGCAATGTGCTATAAATTGCGCAATGAAAAATCACAAAACTTTGTACATAGATTGTGATGGTACTTTCGCCTCTTCCAGATTATACCAGATAGCTTCTGAAAATTTTGATAAGATTGCTGATCTTATTCTTCTAATGAAACCAATTGACTTTAAAGAACAGGCAATTGTTATAGATAATCTCTCAGAATACACAACTAAAAACTTTGGTCTAGTGGTAATTGATACTTTTACGTCTCTCTATCGAGCAGAAATTGGGGTATCTTCTAAACAGACTTTTAACCTGAACCGAGAATTAAACCGGCAACTGGCTATTTTAGCACAAAACACCAAAACTCAAAAATTACCAATAATAATAACCAGTCAAGTCCGAAGTGTTTTTGGTGACTCATATAATAGCGTAGAGCCAGTAGCTACCAGAGTTTTAAGTTTTTGGGCAGAAACAATAATTTCAATGAAACCAACTTTAGATCCTCAAATCATTAAAGCTGAATTCGAAAAAACTTCAACTAATTTGAGAGAAGCTTATTGTACCTTAAGAATAAATGGAACCGGAATACATAATTGTATATTCCCTTAAAGGCGGTCGATCAAATGATAATTACTACATTGCTATTTGAGGCATTATTATTCATATTTCCAGCTTACTGTGCTAATGCAACTCCTGTTCTTGCAGGAGGTGGCTTGACAATGGATTTTGGAAAGAATTTTTGTGATGGGAAAAGAGTTTTTGGATCCAACAAAACTTTTAGAGGTTTCTTTTTTGGATTAACTATTGGAATATTGGTTGGATTGGTAGAATTATTTTTATTCGATTTTCCTCTTCTTTTTGTTTTTCTTCCACCTTTAGGTGCTTTGTTGGGTGATTTGACAGGTGCATTTATTAAGAGAAGACTAGGAATTTCACCTGGACATCTTCTTCCAATAGTTGATCAAATTGATTTCGTAATTGGCGCATTATTTTTTTCAATTCCTTTATCGATAATCTACTGGGAGCTAGCAGTGGTTATTATTTTAATAACGCCTCCTATTCATTTCTTAACTAATCTTATAGCCTATAAATTAGGTTTGAAAAAACATCCTTGGTAAACTTCTTTTATTAGGAGATCTTTATCACAAGAATACTTTCTAAGAATATGTATGCCATTAGCAAGAGAGAAACTCCAGCTATTGCAGTCATGTATGCTTGTCTTGGTTTGTAAGCGTATTTTGTGCTTTGATACAAAGCCAATAATCCTACAAAGCCCATAACGTATAATGTAGCTGCAATTATAGTGTCTGAAATGAATTGAGATGCAAGTTCAGGGTAAATGAATAAGAAACTATTATCGATGTACGGTGGAAAAATTGGTACAATAATGGTAAACAAACCTCCACCAAAAAGAAAAATTGCGTAAGCGATAACTATCATAGTGATGGCAGACGCTGAAAGTCTAATATTCAAAATTTTATTTACCCATCGCTCAAATGATGATGCCATAGAAGACTTCTGTCTTTTAACTTTGTGTGACATTGTAAGTTAACTCGCTACTCTTTTATGAACTCTATTACCTCTTTAGCCCATTTACCTGTTAATGAATTTTTCTCAATCTCACTTAAATAATCTTCCCAATTAATGTTTAATGCATCTACCCACTGCACATAGACTTCTACTATTTTCTCATAAGCCTGTTTGTGAAATAAACATAATTCTTTCTCAGTTTTTTCCCTTTTACACAATTTACATTTCATTTTTTTTTCCTTTAAGTTTTGATGAACATTTTGGGTCTAAACATAGATTCCAGCTTCTTCTTCCTTTAATACTAACTTTTACAGTTGGGCACCCACAACTTTTGCAGGATTGAACATTTGGTTTTATCACTCCTTTTTGTGGAAGTGGATAAGCTGTTTTACATAATCCCTCAAAATAGTTTGTGCAACCAACGAAACGTTTTCCAGTTTTTTTTGATCGCAAAATTACAAGTTTTCCATCTTTGCAAAAAGAGCAATATCCAACCTCTCTTTTATGAATTAGCGATTTTTTTACAGCACTATTCAAACGGGCACCAATTATTTTTTCTTTAGTTTTTAGAATTTTTGTTGTTTTCATTAAAAGTTCGATTGTGTCTTTTATTACATTCTCCCTTTTTTCTTTTCCTTGTTTAATTTTTTCCATTCTCTCTTCTAGTTTACGTGTTAAATCAATTGAAACTACAGCTGGACAGTATTCTCTGAGAATTTCACTTACTTCAAAACCCAGTTCTGAAACAACAATCTTTTCGCCAAAAATATATTTCCGTTTTTCCAAAGTCTGTACAATTCCAGAACGGGTTGCTTTCGTGCCGATATTCTCTTTCTCCATTCTTTTCAATATACTACTTGGATTAAATCTAAAAGGAGGTCTTGTGAATTTTTTTTCTGAGATTAATTTAATAAGTCTAACTTTTTGATTTTTGATTATTGTTGGTAAAATATTATTCTTCAACCTGAAATATGGTTTATAGAATCGCGTCCAACCTTCCTCTACGATTTTAGCACCATTTATTGCAAATATATTATTATCTATGCTAATGTTTATGGTTGTTTCTTGTATAATTGCATATTCATTGAAAACTGCTAAAAACCTTTTGATTACGAGATCCAATATTTTTTTTTCTGCAATTTTTAGACTTCTATCTGGAGGATTACCTGTAGGGAAAATAGCTGGGTGAGCGGAATCATTTTTTGTTCCTTCATTTGGTTTCAAAAATCGTTTCGAAAGAAGATCCGCTGTTAGTTTCTCATATTCCGGATATTTTCGCAGTTTTTCCATTATTGTCCTGTAACCTATTGAAATCGGAAGTTTTTGACTGCTAGTTCTAGGATATGAAATTAACGCCTCAAGATACAAGCGTTGAGCAATTTTAGCAGTACGTACTGGCGTTATTTTAAAAAGCTTATAGGCTTCCCTTTGTAAAGATCCTAAATAAAATGGAAATGGTGGGGTTAAATGACGTTCTGCCTTTTCAATTCTTTCAATTGCACAATTTTTACCCACGCAATTTGTAATTATATTGTCTAGAACGCATTTTTTTTTGATTATTCCCCTTTTATGTTCTGCCTCAACTAGTGATCTGCCAATTTTGACTTTAGCTTTTATTTGCCAATAAGGAGTTGGAACAAATATTCTTCTATTTATTTCTCGTGTTTCTAGAAAATTTAGCGTTGGTCCTTGTACTCTCCCAGTACTCAATGTTGCATAATGATTGCTATGGTTTTTTGCTATTATTGTTAATGCTCTGGATAAGTTGATCCCATACAACCAATCTACTTCATGTCTTGTTAATCCTGCTTCGATAATGGAGAAATCCAGGTGTGGCGGTAATTCATTATATGCTCTTAGTATTTCCTCTTTTGCTAAAGTTGAATATTTCATTCGATGTGCTATTTCTTCTTTATTTTTGCATGCATATTTTAGAATTGTATATCCAATTATGCTTCCTTCAATATCGTAATCGCATGCGTCGATGAATATTTCTGCTTTTTTTGCTAATTTTGAAATAATATCTATACACGATCTAATTCGATAAGCTTTGCGTTCAACCATATATCTAGGAGCCCAATTAAAATTGAAAACTGGATAATTGTATTTTTCTTTTTTTTGATTTATAACGGTATATAAATGTCCTAGAGCTGGGACAACAATTATCGGAACATCCCTTTTTATTAGATAGTACGTGATTCCCTTTTCAGTTTTATTTTTAGGGGTTCCATCAAAGTCTAGAGCTAATGCTATTCTTTTGGCAGCATCTGGTTTTTCAGTTATTATTAATGTGAGACTTTGCAAAATTGTAGTCAGCGCTTGATCAATGGAAACTATAACTAACTCAAAAAGGTTTACACAAAGATTAAATTCAGTTCCTGATTGTAGTCTTTTGATTTTTTTTAGCAAATCTTTTTAGATTTTATTTGTAATTAAAACTCAATAGCAACTCTTAACTATTGTAGGGGCAAACTATATCAACCAATATATCTTGGGGATGAAAAAAGTTTGGATGTAGCTGTAATAGCATTTTTAGTTGCTGCAGTTATAATTATACTAGGTTTTCTAGGGGAGGAATTTTTTAAAAGAACTAGTATTCCTGATCCTCTTTTGCTTCTTCTGTTAGGTGTAGTTATGGGTCCAATTTTTAATTTCTTTGCTCAAGATGAATTATTAGCAATTACTCCTTATTTTTCCGCTTTAGCTCTTATTATTATCCTTTTTGATGGAGGCTTAAATATGAAAATAAGAGAAGCTGTGAAAAATAGTCCTCGAGCTCTAGTAATGGCCTTAATGGGTTGGACTTTAAACGTTTTAATTACTGCTGCTTTTTGCAAAGTGTTTCTAGGCTGGAGACTTCTTAATGGTTTACTGTTAGGAAGTATAGTTGGAGGTGGTAGTTCGTTAATTGTTATTGCTCTAACTCGAAAGCTTGGTGTTAATGAAGAAGTTGAGACTTTGCTCAGTCTTGAATCTATACTAACTGATGTCTTATGCACTGTTGGGGCATTTGCTGCGATAAATATTATTCTTTCAGGAGAAATAAGTCTAGAAGCCGCTCTTGGTTCAGTTGGATTAGCTTTTAGTGTGGGTATTCTGGTAGGTTTAGGGTTTGGTGTATTATGGCTTTTTGCTCTGGAAAAACTGAAAGGGAAACCCAATGCGTATATGTTGACGTTAGCTGTATTATTTTTAACTTATGTTGTAGCCACTCTTTTGGGGGGTAGTGGCGCGATTTCAGCTTTGTTTTTAGGTTTAATAATTGGAAATAATGGGTCAATAGCAAAATTGCTTAAGTTTAGAACTACTGTTTCTATTGATGATCATGTGCGTGATTTCCATTGTCAAATTAGTTTCTTAATTCGTTCTTTCTTTTTCGTATTTACAGGACTACTATTTACTTTTTCATCTTTTGCTTTAGTTCTATTCGGGCTATTACTAACTTTTGCTTTTCTTGGAATCCGATTCATAATAATTAAAATCACAACTTTGAAATCTAATCTTCATTCTGTTGAAACTTTAATGACAATAATGTTTCCTCGTGGTCTTGCCGCAGCTGTATTAGCTTCACTTCCACTGACGATGGGAATTCCAGGTTCTGAACTTTTTCCGGAAATCTCTTTTATAGTAATTTTAGCTTCAATATTAGTGACAACCATCGGAGTTGTATTTCTTAAGAAACGTACAAAACCCTCACGCTATGAATACAATTAATCTATAATGGTTCCTGATGAAAATTTTTCTCTGAGTAGATAGTTAGTAACCATTAAATAGCCTGCATTTGTTATCTCCTTAGAAGTGACCCTGATGCCACAAAGTGTTATTTGTCACGAATGTCGTCATGTTTTATATCACGGCGGAGATCTTAAACCTCCTGATGAAATTATCCAACAACACGATGGGAAATGTCCCAACTGTGGAAAAAAGCTTTCTTTAATGCCTATAGACGTTGAAATTAGACCTTTTAAATGAGAAAAATATGCGTTAATTGATTACTCTTATTATTAACTGTAGATATTATCTAAACAATTATAAATCACAAAAAGCAAATAGAAGACCTAATTTAAGTGCTGATACAAGTGCATGTTGGA
This sequence comes from Candidatus Bathyarchaeota archaeon, assembly GCA_016649625.1. Taxonomy (GTDB): domain Archaea; phylum Thermoproteota; class Bathyarchaeia; order Bathyarchaeales; family Bathycorpusculaceae; genus AD8-1. The sequence goes on along the minus strand of JAENXI010000018.1, from coordinate 2,384 downwards.
GGAAAGGATACTGTCAAATAAAAAAATAATCAATGGCTTCAAATCTTTAGGACAAATACGAAATATGAGTCGCACATCAGTATTTTGTTATTCAGCTTTAATTCTGATTCTTATCATAGCTTTTAGTGTACGTATTTTACCTATGAGATGGGAAATCCCATCAGGCACTTTGCGCTTAAACGAATTTGATCCTTATTATCAATTTAGTCTAACAAATCAAATGGTGGAACATGGCCTACTTTCACCTTATTATCCTGAACCAGGTTGGATAAATGAACAATTATGGTATCCCGAAGGATTAGATATGTCTCGTTCTTTACCTTCATTACCAATGACGGCAGCTATACTCTATAATGTTGTTTCGTTCTTTGGTGTAAATATTGATTTGATGTCTTTCTGCGCAATTTTACCTGCGATACTGGGCACTTTTGCATGTTTAATAATCTATTTTGTAGGCAAAGATATGGGAGGAAAAACTATTGGTCTATTCTCTGCACTTTTTCTCGCACTCTCACCATCATTTCTTCAGAGAAGTTCTTTAGGGTTTTTCGATAGTGAACTTCCAGGCATAATCGGATTATTATTGTTTATTTTCATGTTTTTGAGATCTATTGATTTGAAAAGATCATTATCTTCATCAATGTTATACTCCTTAGGAGCTGCTGGTGCATTAGCCTACTTCATTTTAGGTTGGGGTGCCGCTTATTTTTTGGTAAACTTAACAGTACTTTTCGTTTTTGTATTAATTCTACTAAAAAGATATAGTCAAAGACTTCTAATTTCTTACAGCGTAACTTTTGGCTTAGCTCTTTTCATTGCAACCCAATGGCCCTATATATCATTGAATTATCTAGTTTCAAGCGCTATTCTGCCCGTTGCAGGATTATTCGTTTTACTCTGTCTAGCAGAACTTCTGCGGCATAATATCTCCTCAAAAACAAAGATTTACTTAACAATAGCAGTAGTATCAGCAACCGTTGGAACCGTAATAATTATGTGGCAACTTGGCTATATGGGAAGTATAGCTGGAAAGTTCATAAGTGTCTTGGATCCCTCCGTTCGTTCCGCTAATCCTCTAATCGAATCTGTAGCAGAACACAGAATCTCATCCTGGGGTTATCTTTATTATGAACTTGGTTTGAGCATATTATTCTTTTTAACGGGTTTATATTTCACAATGAGAAATCCAACAAATCGAAATATCTTTCTTTTGATTTTTGGAGCTACTTCTCTTTATTTTGCTTCTTCTATGGTCCGTTTACTTGTGATATTTGCGCCAGCTTTTGCCATTTTAGCTGCAAAAGGAATCCTGGGATTGCTAACTCCCTTCTTTACTTTATTGAAAGAAACATCAATGATAGTTGGAAAATCAAAACGTCGCTTACAACGTGTAAGCAAAGAATATGGAGTTGCTGCAATCGCCTTGCTCTTTATTCTTTTAGTTTTAAGTTTAGCTTTTACTCCTCAAAATGGTGGGATCCCAAGAGCGATCCAACAAGCTTATTCGCCTATTACACTTAGCTCTGGAAGTCTTCCAATAGCTCCTAATGAACCAGTAAATGAGTGGTTGGATATGCTAAATTATACAAGCAATAACCTTCAGTCAACAGATGTTGTTTGCGCATGGTGGGACTACGGTTATTGGCTAGGAATACCTGGAAATGTGACAACATTAGCTGATAATGCAACAGTCAATACGACAAAAATACAGGATATAGGTTTTATTTTTATGGCACCCGAAAATGAGTCAATACCAATGTTAGCTCAATATGACGCTAAATATATCTTAGTTTTCCATACGGTTTTCATAAGTCAAGCATCAGAAACTAGCTTTATTGCTGGTCCAGGCGCTTGGGGTGATGAAGGAAAATGGAGTTGGATGGCAAGTATTTCTGGTGCATCTCGTGATAGAATTATTCAAGATGGTTGGATCGATGAAACTAAGATGTGGACAGATGAAAATGATTTTGGCCAGCTCAATACTCAAACAGGTACTTGGGATTGGAATAGTGTTGGACGAGATTCGACAATATATAAGTTAATGAGTTGGGCAAGACAACTCTATACAGAGTCACCTGCTGCACTAGCAAATTCTGTTTATCCAGATGAAGTTGCCGTGGAATCCTCCTATTTCAAACCAGCTTTTATCTCTGGTTCAGAAATATCCCCCTTTAAGTACGGTGGTGTTATTCCTTTAGTAGCCCTTTATGAGATTGATTACGAAAGCTACTACAATTCAACATCTTGATCGTTGAGAGGAAGAAAACTTTGTTTCCAAGAGTACCCGATCAACATAAAGTAGGTAAACCACTTATTCCAAATGGTTTTGGAGTGATTTATGTTCTTTTTACCACTGTTTACCTTTTTTCTGTCTATTTTATGGG
>JAENXI010000189.1 GCA_016649625.1 Candidatus Bathyarchaeota archaeon | reverse complement strand
TGTTGTATCAACAAGATTAGATGAAAAAGAGATTGAAGAATTAAATCAAATATGTGAAAAAGAGCGAATTGACCGTTCATCACTTATAAGAAAATTCTTATTAACTCAAATTGAAGAGTATCGTTTAAAAGAAGTAAGTGAGAAATACCGAAAGGGACTTGTAAGTCTCGCTGAAGCAGCAGTTCTTGCTAAAGTTTCCATTTATAAAATGATGGAATATGTTGAACGTGAAAAAATTCAGGCACCTCCTCTATCAAACTCAGAAATGGAAGAGGAGTTAGAAAGATCTAAAAAAATATTCGAAGAGAAAGATCTTTAATCATATTTACATAATTTTATCAATTTCCCTTTCTCTGATAGGTTCAATGCAATAACTTTCGGTCTACTCATTGCTTCAATCGAATATTTTATTCCTTGGGTTCCTAATCCCGATGATTTGGTTCCTAAGAATGGAAAATGATCGGGGCCTCTCTCACTTTTTCCATTAATTTGAACCGTGCCTACTTCTAGCTCATGTGCAATGTTAAAGGCCAAATCGATGTTTTCTGTGAAAATCATGCCTTGAAGTCCGTATTCTGATTTATTTGATATTTCTATTGCTTCCTCAGCACTATGGACTCGTAAAAAGGGTAATACTGGTCCAAATGGTTCTTCCCAGGCAATTCTCATTTCACTCGTTACATTATCTATTAATGTTGGCCACATTATGTTCCCTTCTCTTTTATTTCCGCATAATAAAGTTCCGCCTTTTTCTAAAGCATCATCTATTAAACCTTGAACGTAATCGCATTGTTTTGTATTAATTAGGGGTCCGATAGTAGCATTTTTTTCTGGGTCTCCAATAGATAAATTCATGGTTTTCTTTTTCACTAACTCTATTAACTTATCAGCAATTCCGGGCATTGGAAGAACTCTTTTTACCGCAGTACATCTTTGACCACTATATGAAAATGCTCCTGAAACAATTGCATTAGCAGTTACTTCTAAATCTGCATCGTTTAGTACTATAGCAGCATCCTTTCCACCTAATTCTAACAATAATGGTTTCATTCCAGCAACAGTCGCAAGATGCTTACCCGTCTCAGAAGATCCGGTAAAACTCACCATGCTTACCAAGGGATGTTGTACTAAATAATCTCCGATTTCAGATCCCCTTCCCGTGATTATATTAAAAACTCCTGGAGGAACTCCAACTTTTTCAAGAATTAATCCAAAGAATAGGGGGCTGATAGCTCCTTGGGAAGGAGGCTTTACTACAACAGTATTTCCTGCCATCAATGCGGGAGCTATTTTGGATCCCGTGAGATTAAAAGGGTAATTGAAGGGACCTATGCATAAAATCACTCCTAAAGGAACTCTGTATGTCATTGACATCTTATTTTTACTAAACCCTTTAAATGAATCTCCGTAGATTGCTTCTCCTTCTTGCTGTAAACCTGCTTCGGCTGTAGCTTCAAAAAATTCAGCAGTCCGGGTGATTTCTGATATTGCACTTTTTAATGGCTTGCCTATCTCTTTCATCATGATATACCCTAAAGGATTAGCCCAATCTTTCATTAATTTCGCAGCTTTTATCAATATATTAGCTCGTTCCCTATGTGTTTTTTCTTCCCAACATTCCAAACTTTCACTTGCAACGGTAATGGCTTGATTTGCTTCATCTATGGAACAAGCTTGTACAGTACCAACTATCTCACTATTATATGGATTTCTAATAGCTATCGTGTTGCCCGAAGATGACTTTTTCCAGTTTCCAGATACATAATATTTGAAATCTAATTCGTCTCTCATCATGTGAGAATCTGGAATTTTTTCAAGTTCTTTTATCATGATTTCCATCTTCCAAAAGATCATGATCATTTTTATTTTTAACATTAATAATTTAATTGTAATCAGAAATACTGATATTTCCGAGAGTAATGGTATGCATATAAGCATTTTATTCTATAAGCTCTATAATGTAATCTATACCGTATCATATGTCTATATCTAAGAAACATTTCAACACTATTTATGAATACCTCAACTCGTTTCCAAAAAAACGTACAAGACTATAAAGAGTGAAAGATAGAAAATAGGTTAAAGCAAAAAAATTTTCTTATTAGAACAGGATTTACCACAGAGATGGATTTATATTGAGAGAAAAGCGAATTTCCTTGGTAATTATTATTGTGAATAGGAAAAAAATATAAGTCCAAGAACTATTTTAACTATTAGCCAATGATGAAAAGGCATTTGGGTGAGAACTTGGCATGGATATTACGTGAGAAAAGTTCAATGATATGGAGTTATACATTCTGAGGCGATGTTATTTTTGATTGGAACTCTAATAAATATCAAACATATTAATATTTTTGAATGAGAAATGCTCCTTGTAACTTATCTAACTTATTAAATCTAACATCAAAAACAACTGGCATTTAAAATTTACC
>JAENXI010000188.1 GCA_016649625.1 Candidatus Bathyarchaeota archaeon | reverse complement strand
ATATTAGGGATTGACGATGATGATTATAAGATAATCGAGATGTTGGAGCAAGATCCAAGCATAACTCACAGCGACATAGCAAGAGAAATAGAAAAGTCTCAACCTGCTGTAGGGGCACGGATCATTAAATTAGAGAGAAAACACTTACTCACCAAACAAATTGGGTTTAATCTGAGGCTGGTAGATATAAAGACTGCCATAGTTTTCGTCTCAACAAAGGATGTGGAAACGATTGTAAGAAAAATAGATAAATGCCCTTTCATTAACCATGCATTCAAGATTTCTGGAGAATTTAACTTGTTATGCTTCATTTCTGCTTCAGACTTACAAACCATCGAAAAATTAGTCGATTTATGCTTTAGAAAAGACCCCAATGTTATAAATGTAAAAACTAATATTGTAATTGATTCTGTTCACGATTTTGTTGTTCCCATCGATTTTCAGATAGAGAAATTCGATTTTCATTCAAATACTTGCGGTCCTGATTGTAATATGAATGTTAATCTTCCAAAATATAAATTTGATACAAGCGAAGAAGAAACCTAAACAAAAGGAGTCTACTCTAAACTGTTTGCTAATCCTTTTAGTTTAGCCATTTTAAACTTGCATTTTTCGCCGCAGCCCGCCTCAATCGTCGGAAGATGTTCCTCGCTCTCGAAATCGACTGGAAGAATGAAATCTTTAGCGATCTCTGTTATCATATTCATTGAGACCGCTTGAACACCAGGGTCGCTTCTGAAATGGTAATTTACGATATTGTCCAATTTATCGATCTTAGAACTCGCAAGTAAAATGCAAATGTTATGAGATCCACTTAATCTAAATGCGTTCAACATAAAGGGGCAAAATCTCGCCATATCGAGAATTTCATCTGGATGTTTAGTATTCATTTCCACAGTTGCTAAAAATAAATCTACCTTTCTAAAATTGATGCCTGGCTGGAACTGGAGAATGCCTTCTTTTTCAAGCTTTTTTATTCTCATCCCAACAGTTGGTTGAGACCTATTAATTTTTTCTGCAATTTGAGTATGTGTTAAGTTTGGATCGCCTTGTACTAATGTAATTATTCTGCGATCGATATCATCAAGCTTTAATTTGTCTGAAATCATATCCATTTCCTAATATTAATTTTAATTCTATATTTAGATAATGATTTTACAAATTAAAAATATACTTATATTTTATAAATTATGATAAAAACTACTCCAATTAATTTAAAATTCCAATTTAAAAGGAGTTTACTCCTATTACAAATACTAAATTAATATTTTAAACTTAGTCAATAGTTATTGCTCTTAATTTGCATGCGGTCGTACAGATATGACATTTAATGCAGTGATCTTCTCGTTCTTCTACAACAACGCATATAGGTTCAGACTCTTTGTTTAAAACTTCGTAAATTCCTCTAAAGCAGGCATCTTCACACGAAAAAGCTTCGCATTTTTTACATTTATTAGTATCAATGTGATGGAACTTATAACTCACAATTTTGCTCTTATCGGGTGCATCACTCATTATATTAGTTTAAAATGAAACTCCATTTATCTCTATAGTTTATAATATATAATGAAATTAATTTAAATCAAATCAAAATAACCTTAATTAAATAAATCCCATTTTGAGTAGTTTTTGAATGCATGCAAGTAAGATACCTCTTTTTGAACTTCCAAATCTCAAAGAAGGAGTTTTTTTAAATCGTCCTAATCGATTTGTAAGTGAAATTAAATACAATCATCAAATAAAATCTGCTCATATTCACGATCCTGGAAGGTTAACTGAGTTGCTAATAAAGGGAAGAGAAGTTTTATTCACAGATTCTCGGGGAAAACTGGATTATTATATTAAAGCTGTAAAAAAAGGAGAAGATTGGATCGTAATAGATACAGCAATTCATTCAAAAATTGCTTTGAGCGTTTTTCCATATCTACCTGAAACTGCGAAAGCAAAAGAAATAAGAAAAGAAGTGAAAATTGGTAAGAGCAGGATTGATTTCGTTTTAGATGGCGTACCTTTAGAAGTAAAGGGAGTTACCCTTGTAATAGGAGATTTAGCATTATTTCCCGATGCACCTACCGAACGTGGAACTCGTCACGTACAAGAAATTATTGATAACAAGGGAATGCTTTTATTTTTGGTATTTCGTAAAGCTTCCAAATTTAAACCTAACTTCAAAACTGATCCTAAGTTTTCAAATAAATTATCTGAAGCGAGAAAGAAAAAAATAAGAATAAATGTAGTACAACTCAGTTTTGATGGAAAGACGATATATTACGAGGGAACAATTCCATTAACAGAGTTTTAAGTCAGGATAAAATTTAATGGTTAGAGAAATTTATTTTCCCTTTTTCTTTTTCTTTTTTCGCTTCCCGGTATGTTCTTCAGGTTCTGGAGTGATATCCACATCAACTTCAGCGATTATAAAAGCTAGCAAAATAGGAC
>JAENXI010000187.1 GCA_016649625.1 Candidatus Bathyarchaeota archaeon | reverse complement strand
ATGTTGTCTTATCGGCGGTGCCTCTAATGGTAGATTTCTAAGTAATAATATTTTTAAATGCATAGTGAATATTAATAAACGTGATAAACTTTGGTCACACAAACGCTACCCTGTGTAGAAAAAAACTGCAAAAGCAAAATGGTCCTCATAGAAGATAACGATAACTTTCTCAGTTATAGGTGCCTTGAAAAACCAGAAGAACACAATTTCAGGTATAGCATAAACCCAAAAAAATGGGAAAAACTAATTGTAAAAACTCAAATGGTCCTCAATTATACCCAAGATCCCTGCCAAGAATCCATAATCAAGACCCCAAAGGCTGCTAATGATTCCGGAAAAAAACTGGTAGAAGACCCGTTTCAAGGAATAACAAGTGTATCAGATTTAACAGAAATAAAAGGAATTGGCTCAAAAAGAGCTGAAGAACTGGAGTTAGCAGGAATTAGAACAGTTGCTGATTTGGCAAAACGGTCTCCCAAGCATCTTGCAGAAAAAACTGGAATACCAATAACACAAATCTCAAACTGGATCATAGAAGCAAACAAACTAACAAAAGTACCCATAAAACTTTGTTCATAATTAATCGAAGTTAGCGCAACATGCTTTTTGGGTTTGGGGTTAACATTTAACTTAGCCGTCGTTGGTCGTCCGTTCGTCCGTCGTTCTTGTAGTGGTGGGGTAAATTTTAATGCACATGTTATTTCGAGTTCTGATATATATCATCAACGAGAAGTTTGCTTTTATTAAAAAACAGATGTAGCATATATTAAGGAATGAGATAGCATGAAATTCAAATTACCTTTTGAAAAAAATCCGCAAACCCACACTAAATCCATGGAGGGCATTGTTAGAATAGAAGCAGTACCAACTACAGATAACTTTGATGAAGCGACATTATCTTTGCAGCATTTAAATGAAGAAGAGGCAAATTTGATAGAAGAAAAGCAAAACCTAACATCCTTACGAGAAAACCTGCTGTTAAAGGAATTAAGTAGTGAAGAAACGAAGTTGATAGAAGAGAGACAAAACTTGGCGTCTTTAAAGGAAAAACTGCAACTGAAGATCCACGGAAAGATTGAACAGAAAAAGAACAAATTACAAAAACTTAGAGACGAAATCAAAGAACTGAAATTTTCCTGCAAACAGCTTACGCAAACACTCACGACCGACACAAACGTGAAATAATAAAAAAGGCGGAAATAGTTTGATCACCACAAAAGCTTTGCCAGAAAGACACGCGTGTAGAGCTTTGTGGTTTAATGCTTCAACAATTACTTCAATATGGTTTTTGTTTTGGATACTATACGACATTTTCGCTTGGAATAAAGCATTAACTCAAGCAAGACCACTAAATTATTTTGGCCTAATAATATCAATTACCATACTAATTCTTGGCAAACAACTTGGAAAATTCGGTCTATTTAAGAAACAAAACTTTACAAAAAAAGCCAACAAAAAACTCGATTTCAACAAGTAACAGAAAAAGAACAAGATTGTCCGATTGAACAAGTCCAGAAGATACAACCTACAAAAGAGAAAGAAAATCAGACACCTCAGAACGCTTCGATTCCACCGGGATGTAAATTTTACCAGGGATATTTGCATAAGAGGCCACAATCGTTTGAGATACCTGAAGAATGTCTAGAGTGCGAAAATAACGTCAATTGTCTGTCTCCAACAGCTCAAACAATAGGAGAAGCAAATCAATAGCCCTAATCTAGTTCTTTTTACCAGTCACTTTCTCTCAGACCGTAATCTCTGAATAGTTTTCTTAAAAAACTTCTAGACCCAAACATTTTAGTCATTTATTTGCGAATAAAAATCACGACAAAAAAAGCGAGATACAATCTAAAAACAATAAACTCGCACATAACTGGCAGGATGGTTACTTCAGGAATCATTTTGTTTTATTATCAATAGAAACGTCTTATGTGTCATTTATTTTTGGAAATGGAGTTTAAGTTATAATTAGGCATTCATAATCCTTTTTTACTTTCTTTTAGGTACAATTTGCATTGATGCCAAAATGGTTAACTTGAAGATGGGAAAAGCTGTGGCTGTTATTAAGGAGGAACCCGTTTTAATGCAAGATAATGCAGAGGAAGATGCAAATTTAGTTTTGCAGAAATTAAGTAGTGAAGAAGCTAATTTGATAGAAGAGAAACAAAACTTGGCATCTCTAAAAGAAAAACTACAACTGAAGATTCGAGAAAAGATTGAAGGAAAAAAGAACAATATACAAAAACTCAGAGATGAAATCAAAGAATTGAAGTTTTCCTGCGAAGAGCTTACGCAAACACTCAAGGCAGGCACATAAGTGAAAAAAATAAAGGCGAATATAGATTGATACTCACAAAAGCTCTGCCGACAAGAGTTAGAGCTTTGTGGTTTACTGCTTCAACAATTACTTCAATATGGTTTTTGTTTTGGATACTATACG
>JAENXI010000186.1 GCA_016649625.1 Candidatus Bathyarchaeota archaeon | reverse complement strand
TCCACTTCCCATTAAAATTTCTTCAATAGAGATCCTTGTCGCATTGGCCTCTATTATTTTTGCTTCAGCATCTCCTGATGCTACTATAACTGTTTCTCGCGCTTTTGCATCAGCTAAAATCAAGATTCGATCCGCCTCAAGATCAGCTTGAATCTTTTGTTGTTCAGCAACAAGCTTGTCTTCTATAGCTGATGTTAGTTTCGCAGGATAAGCAATATCACGCAAATCAAATTCAAAATTCGTAATTACTCCTGCTAGCGATGGTTCATTTGATACTGCTTCAGCCATTGCTAGTTCTATACGATCCCTAACTTCACCTCTAAATTCAATAGTTTCAAGCGCAGTGTAACTTTTTGTAACTATACGAATTGTCTCTTGCACAATTGATTCAAACGCTGCTTCTTTATAGTTTAGTTTCGGATAATTCTCATATAGTTTTTTTAGATTAGTTGGATTAAGACTCCACCTCACTAAGGTTTGGACCTGCATTTCAAGTTGATCAGATGAGAAACTAGCAATAGTTGCTTCCCATGAATCTGTTGAGTAATAAATAGTTACTGCGGTCACCCAAGGGGGTTTAATCACATAAGTTGGACCAACTATTGGCTCTCCAGTTGATTGTAAAAGAGGATCCACAAGGACTACTGCATAACCAACTTTAACCTGAATCACCATTGTTAAACCTACAATTACAGCTCCAACAAGAATCGCTATTAAAACTGCTGCTAAAATCACTACTTTACGGGATGGTTGCCAATTTAATTCTATTCGTTCCGTATTTTTCACCTCCTCATTAAATAATCATTTATATTAAATTAAAAAAACTGCGAAGCAGATAAAGTAGTTGTTCAAAATTTTCAGTTTACAACATTCAGATTGGAGATATTTTTTTTGATCTTAGTAGAATATAAAAATTTTACTTATATACAAGAAGGGTTAGTTTTGAAAGTAAACCTATCATATTATAATTAGAAAAAAGGTATTGGTTATGCATCTGGAAGAAATGAAAAAAGAAATTCAAGAGCTTGTGTTAAAAAAAGGATTTTATAATAGAATAGAGGATATTCCCAAGAAACTTCTTTTTGCTTTTATTGAACTCGGAGAAGCAAGTGATGATTGGAAAAAAGGGGCATCAGAAGAAAAAATTGCTGAAGAATTAGTTGACACTATTTTTTACATACTTGATGCCAGTCGGTTAGCTTGTCCATCAGTTGATATGGATAATATGTTTAAGAAAAAACTTGAAAAAAATCTTCAAAGACCTTTTCAATATGGTGAAGGTCATAGAGAAAAATAATTTTTTTCCTTTGTGATCATAGTTAACAATTTTTTAAAGTTGATTGATTTATGGATTTTATTTATCCTGAAAAACTGACTTTTGTGTGCGCTAAATGTGGAATTTGTTGTGGTGATGTTGATAAAAAGAAGAGACATATTCTAATGTTAAAAGAAGAAGCTAAACAAATAAGCATCATGGCAGGAAAAAATGTGTTAAATTTTGCAAATATTAACGTTAATCAAACACCTTATGACTACGAGATGAAGAAAAATGAAAAAGGTAATTGTATTTTTTTAAATGAGAATAAATGTGATATTTATTCGATTAGACCTCTAATTTGCAGGTTTTATCCGTTTGAACTAATTAATAATATAAATGGAGACTACGAGTTTCTTTTTACCAAAGAATGTCCAGGATTATCCAAAGGAGAACAAATAGAAAAGGATTATTTTGAAAAACTATTTTTATTGGCTTGTTCAAAATTCAATATGAAGTAAGATCAAAATGGTCTTATAATAGAATTCTAGAATAGATTTCTGAATTAGAGCTTATGTTTTTATGGATATTTTTGGGGGAACTAGATAACACTGGTTTTTTTTGGCTATATGTATATCCACAATCACAGTTAAACCCAATAATTTTTCCTTCTTTATGGTTGATTGCTGACCATTTTTTCCCATTGCAACATTGGTTACCTTTGTGAATTTTCCATAAAGTATTTGCGTATTTTTTTGATATGAAAACATTGTGGTCTGCAGAGGTGATAAACCAAAAAAGGTAACATATAAAAGATAACCAAGTTACCGGTACACCAATTATTAGTAGATCCATCACTTTCTTTACCCGTGTATTAATTAAATGTTAATAATTTTATGTTAATTTTCTTTTAGAACTTAAATATTATATTATATATTACGATATAAGTGTTTTGTTGAATCAATAATTTAAAAAAAATATTAACTAAAATTTCCTAAAACATCCCCTTTTTCTAAAATGTAACCACAATAATGGCACTTTAAAATAAGTGGAGCCTCATTTTTTACATACAATTTTGGAATAACTGGTTCATTACTATTGCTAACACAGGAAGGATTTATGCATTTAATAATTCCCTCAATAATTTTTTGTAATTTAACCTCAAGTTTTTTTACAACAGAATAATTTTGAATAATATTAATG
>JAENXI010000185.1 GCA_016649625.1 Candidatus Bathyarchaeota archaeon | reverse complement strand
AAAATACCCATGTTCTTATAATTCTTATACGATAAAGAATGGAAAATCTTTGCCCTTTTGAATCAAGATGGCAAAAAAACAAAAGATTTCTCTCATGGGCTATTTTATCTTTATTACTTATGTCTGACTTACCTAACTTTGGTTTTAAGCCAACTTTAACGTAAAGGTTATTAGAATTCAATACTTTTGGTAATCTTATCGATTCTGGTTTCCTCGCAAGTATAAATAATAATCCCAAAATAACACAAATTATGATTAGAAATAAGGGTATAATGAATGTTACAAAATTTAGATAGAAAAGAAAAAGAATGGTAAATCCTAATAAAAACGCTAGTTTTGGATAGGTTCTACCAAAAAATGTACTAAAAACAAACTCCTGGTTTAACGGTTTAAGATTTAAATCTTCAACTTTTTTTCTGGCCAACTCCAGAGCCTTTTTTTCCCCTTCTGTTCCCGATAATCTCGGAAAGGAAAACAATTTTAAGTTTTCTATAATACTATTTTCGTCGATCAAATACATCACAGTTAGTAATTCTAATCTAAATAAGCTCCGTATTTTGCAGAACTTACCAATTTTCTATAAATTTTTAAATATCCATTTGCAATCTTACGATTAGGTTTTTTCCAATTATTTATTCTTCTTCTAATAACTTCATCAGATACTAGAAGGTTCAGTTGGCGTTTCTCTAAATCTATTTCAATTTCATCTCCATCTTGAACAATTGAGATTGGTCCTCCCTCATACGCCTCGGGACAAACATGTCCAATACACGGCCCTCTTGTAGCTCCCGAGTACCTCCCATCAGTTATCATTGCAACCGAATCACCTAATCCCATACCTACTAGAATTGCAGCAGGTATTGATAATTCTCTCATACCTGGTCCTCCTTTTGGACCCTCGTATCTAATAACTAACACATCTCCCTTAATAATTGTGTCATTCATTAAAGCTTCTTTTATCTTTTCTTCAGATTCAAATACTTTAGCAGGACCTTTATGGTATCTCATATTGATATTAATGGCACTTTGTTTTACCACAGCTCCTTCTGGTGCTAATGTACCTTTTAATACAGCAATCCCTCCTTCTGGTGAGATTGGATCGTTTAGGTCCCGAATTATTTGATATTCTAAAGGCTCTACTTTTGATAGATATCGTTCTAAAGTTTCCCCAAATACATTTAATGTTGATAAATCTAAAAGAGGCGATAATTTTCTCATTAAAACCTTAACACCTCCTGCATTGTGAAACTCTGAGAGATTATATTCAGAAGACGGTTTAAATTTACCTAATAGTGGAACTGATTTGCTTATTTCATCAAAATCAAAATGGTTTAAGTTACCCCCAATTTCATGTGATAATGCGCACATGTGGAGAATCATATTGGTTGACCCTCCAATCGATAAAGCCACTTTACACGCATTGTTTATTGACTTGTGAGTTATTAAATTTAATGCTGTTATCTTCTTTTCTATTAAACCAACAATCGTTTTTCCAGTTTCTTTACCAATTTCTTCTTGTTCTGGTCCTAAAGCTCGTGTAGTGGCACAATTTGGTAAAGAAAGCCCCATTGCTTCAACAATACAAGCCATTGTGTTTGCCGTACCCATCATATTGCAAGCCCCTGGAGAACAACACGTTTCTGACTCAATGAGGTGTAATTCTTCACGAGTAATTTTACCTGCTTTATATTGACCAATTGCCTCTTTTATATCAGATGTTACATATGTTTTTCCCTTTAGTGGTCCATCTGAGAATGTTTTTGACTCCATTATACCCCCAGTGAAAAAAATAGTTGGAATATCGCATCTAGCGCTGGCTAAAAGCATACCAGGTATTATTTTATCGCAAGAACATATCATTACCATTCCGTCAAAATCATACGTTTTTATAGTACTTTCAATTGATGCAGTTATTATTTCTCGTGAAGGTAAAACCATGTTTGAATACTTACCTGAATTTGCAATACCATCGCATATAGCAATTGTATTGAATTCCATTGGAGTTCCTCCCGCATCTCTTACGCCATCTTTTACGAATTTACTCAACTTATGTAGATGAATATGCCCTGGATTTATTTCATTCCAAGAGTTTACGATTGCTATTATAGGATTTTCCAAATCCTGATAAGAGTATCCACATCCTCTTAATAAAGATCTTCTATAAGCTAACAAAGGGTCCATTTCTTTTTTTTCTAATACCATATCTTATCAAATCAACTCACGATTTAATTATATTTAATTTAAAATTACATCTAAATCTTATTTTAAGAGATAATTATATTGTATACAACTTGTTAAAGTAGATTCTTCTAAAATCTGAGAGAGAGACAAGAAAGTCCTCCATCTAATTTTTCAAATTCAGACATGTCAAGTTCTAAGATGTTAAAATTATAGTTTTGGATTTGATTTTTTAAGTCTGGATAACCCTTTGGGATAAGCACATATTCATTTATCCTAAGGCTATTTG
>JAENXI010000184.1 GCA_016649625.1 Candidatus Bathyarchaeota archaeon | reverse complement strand
TCGTATATGTGTGTCTTAGGTTGTCCATTCTTGATATTTTTCGACGATTTCTTCTATTGTGTAGTTTTGTATGAGGTTGTCTTTTCGGCAGTTTCGATGTGAATACAATTTTTAGGCTGTTGGGTAGGAATGCTGATTGTTTCAAGAAAAAAGAGAGGTTTAGTATTTTATTACATATGTAGTAGTAGCCCGGGAGAGATTCGAACTCTCGTCGAGGGCTCCAGAGGCCCCTATGCTTGACCACTACACCACCGGGCTAGATTCTTCGTTTTAAATTATTTCTAAGTAATAACTTTAGTGTTGGATAAATTTTTTGATTTAAATATTATTGATGATAAAGGTTTTTTGAATTTAAACTTTCAGCTCTTTCCTGAAGAAGTTATGACATTAATATTCAATTTTTATAATATTTATTAAGTTGTTTTTTTGGTTCAACTAAATTAGTTTCTTAAAGTTAAACTTCAAGTATTTGTAATATATTTTTTTGAAGTATTAGGTCTTTATTTTTATCTGAAAGTTTTAGTAACTCTATTATTTTTACTGAAACAAGAGGATGCTCGTGTGGAAAATCTGATCCCATAATTAATTTTGTTGGATTAAGAGCTTTTAATGCATAATCTACCAAAGGATAAGTGTTGCCAGAGGTCTCAAGAAATACATTTTTATTTTTGGCTAATTCAATTGCTTTTTTTAACCGGTTAATATCTAGGCAATATACTCCTGTACCTAGATGAGCTATTATTATTTTTACATTGTATTCTTGAGATAGTATCTCAATTTGGTTAAAATCGTTTCCTAAGTGAAGGCAAATAGGGATTGTGTATTTTTCAGCAATGTTGAATATTTTTCGGAGTTTTTCTAATGGTGTAGGGTGCATCTCTAAGTGGAGTTTAACACCTTTTAATTTCCATTTTGTGATCGATTCTTTAAGTTCTTTTGTTGCTGTTTCTTCATTGGGGTTTATCCATGCAAAACCTACATATTGATTAGAAAATTGTTCAACTACTGAGCTAATATATCGATTACTGAAAATTGTTGGTTTGTCATAAAAATATCTGAAAATAATGGCTTTGTCTATTTTGCTTGTTTTCATTAGTTTTGCAAAGTTTTTTGGTTCACTCTCCTTAGGAGGTCCTCCAATATGAACATGTGAGTCAATAATCAACCTAATCCAACATTAAACAAATTTGATTATCTTATATAAAAATAGATTTTAGCTCTAGTTAACTAAATTACTTTATTTTTTTTTCAATAAACTATTCTTAACGTTATGTTGTTGTATCGAATTGGGGATGATGTCGCCGTCCCAGTCTGATCGGAGTTCTTTAGAAGGTTATTTAACGATTTTATCCATTTTTCAAGCCTCTATTGTAATTATGAGCATTTTTTGGCTTAAAAATATTTCTGTTATGATATTTCAAGCTTTTTTATGCTGCAATAAAATTATTTTATATAAATAGTTCCATTTGTTCCTGAGAAACTGGAAAAATAGTATCTTTTGATAGAGCTATCTCAACATGGTTAACGCATGATAGATTTCTGATTTTTTCTACTAATTCTGTTAAACTCTTAAAACTTTTAAAATAGGCAATAGCCAAAATATCGAAATCGCCAATAATTTCAGTAACTAGAAACACGTTTTTAGTGTCTAAAAGAATTTTTACTATTGACTCTGAAGCACAAGTAGTTGATTTTGTTATCATTAAAAACACTGATCCTTGAAAATTAAGTTTGGAAAGATCAACCACGGTTGTAGCCATGTTAATTATGCCATCTTTCTTCATTTTTTCGTATCTTTTCTGTACAGTTACAGATGTTACTCCCAGCTCTTTTGCCATTGTTAAAAAAGGCTTTTTAGAATTTATTGTCAGTTCGTTTAGTATATGTAAATTGATTTTGTCCATTTAGTTCACACTTATTGGGTTTTGAGGTCAATCGCTTCATAGTTGAGATGAAATTTTTGCGTTATCATTAATGAAGTACTTTTTACACCGTTATGTTTCTTTATTGTTTGTTTTAGATTGTCAAGTTCATTAATTGTTTTTGCGGTGACAAAAATAATCATGTCAAATCCGCCAATTGTTTTATGAATTGCCATTACTTTTGAGAGTTTTCGTATTACATTCATGATGTGTTGTTCAACTTTGGGGTCTATGTTGACTCCAAGTATTGCCAAAAAAGGATAGCCGATTAATGCCATGTTTTTAGATAAAGTTGTTCCAATAATCACTTTTTTGTCTGTTAGACGCTTAATTCTCTGATTTAACGTGTTTGTTGATACTCCGACTTCTTTTGCTAACTCTTTTAGTTTTATGCGTGCGTCAAAAAATATGATTTTAAGAATTTTTATGTCAGTATCATCAATTTTTATCATTTATTTCTTCCAGCTTATTTATTATGGGCTAATATTTATTTTTTTTTAGTTTTTAGCAAATCTGTGATCAAATAATCGATTAATTTTGTTTCCAATAAGGCAATG
>JAENXI010000183.1 GCA_016649625.1 Candidatus Bathyarchaeota archaeon | reverse complement strand
GTTAAGGTATATTCAGTTAATGTCTCAGCATATCCCATTCCTTTTGCAAATATTAATTCAGCTTTCATATACGTTTTGAGGAATTCTTGAGAAACTTCTTTTGTTATTAATCCAACTGCATCTGTTCCGGTTGTAATTATATTATCAGCAATTTTATCCATTCCAGAAATTTCCACATCATTTAATGTTGCGTCATTTAATACTGGACCACCTTTAACAACATAAGTTACTTTTAGACCCATGTTTTTTAGTTGCTCTACCAAAATTGTATCAAAAACGATTTCTCCAGCATTGTCTGCCAGGTAAAGAATGCCATGGGCTTTTTTTGCTAATTCATAGGCGCTATCGATGTCATCAATAACTAAATCTTTGTTGGCTTCTCGAATTTTTTTCGTCAATTCTTTAAAAGAGAAAGTAAATCCAGGTATATCGAATTCCATTAAATTTCCTACTATGGCACATAAAGTAGCTTTCTTAAATCGTTCTTGCTGAGTATAACCCTTTTCAACATATTTTTTTGCATAAGGTAATATTTTAATCGCTTCATTGTTACTCTTGTCTTTAACTTGTAGATACGGATCATTATTGCCTGTTAATAATTTTATTAAACGATCTCTTTTTGTACCTAAATCCGCTGGTACTGAAGTTGGCTTAAATTCTCTACTCAATAGCTTTAAAATCTCTTTCATTGTACGAAAACGTAACGCTGGATTGGTTGTTCCCATGTAAACTTCAGCTTTTGCTCTAGAAAGTAGACAAGATGCACATTCTGCTTCTACTTTCAAAAAAAGTCACTTATCAGCTTTTTTTATAGCTTCAGCAAATTTGCATAGAAGATTATAAGGATCCTTTGCTTTAACAACTGCACTTGCTACAAGAATTCCTTTGGTGCCAAGATTTATTGCAACAGATACATCTTCAGGCTTGCTTATTCCAGCCCCACACAGTACAATTGGTTTTTTGTTTATTTGATGAACAAGTTTGATTGTGTTTGTCACTACTTCAGGTTTAGCTTTTGAAACTGCAACTCCAGTTCCTATAAGTTCTGGAGGTTCAATAGAAATAATATCAGGATCTAGAGCTGAAATAGCTTTACCTACATTCGGATTATTTACACAAACGCATGAAACTAAATTCTTTTGTTTAGTTATAGTAATAATTTTCTCAATTTCTGAAAGTTTAAGTTGTTTTTCAGAGTGGTTAATTAATGTACCAATAGCGCCTGTTTCTTTGATAGATGCTGCTAGTATATTACCTGTATGGCTTCCAGGGGATATTGCATCAATATGCTGAGAAAACACTGGAATGTCTACAGTATCCGCAATTATTCCAATATCAACAAATTGAGGTGCAACTGCAATTAGAATACCTGTCTCTTTGCTAGCTTTTTCAGCTTGTTTTGCAAGGTTAATTGCTTGTTTACCTGTTGATTCTAGATATGTCTTAAAATTTACGATAATGATAGGTCCATAAAGTAACGGTTTTAATAAGATTGTTCACCGTGGTATTGGTTACCTCAAAACATTAATATTATTTGCCTTTTTTGAAGCTATTTTTATTAATATTTTTTTTAAAGTCTTATGGATAACATCATCTTTTTTAAGACTATTTACATAGTCTCTAACCATCGTATTATGTTCAAAAGCAATAACTTTAGGAATATTTGCTAAAGAGAAAAACTTTAAAGCACCAATTTCGTTTTCTTGTCTTTTTAGTTTACCTCCAATTATTTTAACAAGAAAACAAGCAGGCGAATAATCATATTCTATTTCATCTTGAACTCCGATTTCTCGATATTCACCTATCTTTCTTTCTATAATTACCTTGAGTCCAGTTTCTTCTTGCACTTCTCGAATAATTGTAGCTTCTACGGTTTCTCCTGAATCTAATCTGCCTCCAGGTAAAGCCCAATACCCTGAAAAAGGAACAGTTAAGCGTTTAACAAGTAATATTTTATCAGGTGATTTTAGAATAATTGCTGTTGCGGTCCGTCCAGTGAACCTTCTTTTCTTTAAATTCCTCATTTCATCACCATAAATATAATGAAACTTACTGTTATGACTTTTGTTCAGGTAAGAAGACAGCAACTGCAATAGTAGTCGTCCACAAACCACACTTATCACCCTTAGCAGACTGAGTAATATGCTGAGTCTTAATAATCATCCCACTAGTCTTAAAAATCTGCTTCCTCTCATCCCACGCAGTCTCAGGATCAAACACAACACCCATAGTAGTAGCAAGCATAGTAGCAGCCAAATCCTCCGCATAATCACCAGCAACCTCATCAGTCTGACCAAAAGAATGATGCTCAGACAAATACCCATACTGCTTCTTCTTAGAAGGAATAGCAACACCCACACTAGAAGCAAGCAACCTATTAGGCTCATTAGTAGAAGTCCTAGCCAAAACAACAAAAGTAATCTCACCAGGAGAAAGCAACTTTAATCCCTGAGCTTTAGAAATAAGTTTGCAACCAGGAG
>JAENXI010000182.1 GCA_016649625.1 Candidatus Bathyarchaeota archaeon | reverse complement strand
TTCATGAATATACCTAGGATTAGAAATTAACAATTTTATTTCTATTTATTATTTGCAATTATCTGATGTTTAATTATTTAAATTCGTCAATAATTGTCTCATTTAAACCACTTAATCTGAACTCATTTTGTTTATGATTCTTACATTTTGGTTTTGAACACATCGGTGTAATTAACCCTCTTTTTTCAGTATCTGTACCACATTTCATGCATTTCCAGATCCTTTTTGCATTCCATATGTAGACTCGAATTCCTTCATTTACATAAAACGGCGCAAAACGTTCATACTCTTTTGGAATAAGTACTCTTGTGTCAGGAAACCTACATTTAATTTTTTTTAATTGTCTTAACGATTTTTTAAAATCCCACTGAACATCATTTTCTATTTCAAGTGCAATATATTGTTCAGGATTTTGGGCTAAACCGCCATTGGTTTCAACATTACTATTTTCTGAGTTTATCTTAACTAAGATATCTGGAGTTATCTTTACTATGTCAAATTCTATATTCTTACCAGTTCCCAATTTTTGGGTATAAGCAGTAAATTTCTCTATTTTGTAAGCAATTTTTTTCTTGCCTACAATATCTATTATTGGAGCATAATCGCCAGTTTCTCCATTAGATTTTGGCTTAATAATTTCATATAAAAGTTCATCACTTATTGTCATTGTAAATCCATTTAAGTATTCAATTATCTAAATTATAACCTTTTTTTTAATAGGTAATTATTGCTTTTTTTTCTTCAGTTATAAATGAATTTTATTTAAAGAACTGAATTAGGTAAAAAAATTACATAAAAAGTGGCATCTTTATTCTATTGTTTTGATTGATAATCTCTTTTATTTAAAATCCGATCTTTAGCTACTTTCTTGTATGGATTTTCGCCTTTTTCATTTAAAATTTTTACCCCTTCCTCTAAGAAATGGTTAATTCCTCTCCCCATTTTTTTTCAGAGATACAAAATAACTCTTATTGTCAAACTAAAAATTATTATATATCCTCCTAACAGGTAGGTTATCTTTTTATTGAATTAATTACATTTATCAAAATATGCCCAGTAGAGAGCAAAGAATACTATATGCTGTACTTTTGAATATGTTTCTTACAATTCTGGAAGTAATTGGAGGATTCTGGACAAATAGTTTAGCAATTTTATCCAGACGCATTACATGATTTTGGGGATAGTGTAGCTTTGGGAAGTTCATGGATACTCGAACGAAAAACAAGAAAAATTCCCGATAAAGTGAGAACATATGGATATCAAAGATTATCTCTGTTTTCCGCGTTATTTTCAGCATTGGTGTTAGTTGCTGGTTCATTGGTTATTTTTTTTCAAGCAATTCCTAGATTTTTTAATCCTCAACTTGTTGATGCTTCAGGCATGTTTGGTTTAGCAATTATTGGTATAATTCTGAATGGATTTGGAGTTATTCTGCTTAAAAAAGGCCATAGTCTCAACGAGAAAGTTTTATCTTGGCATTTTTTAGAAGATGTTCTAGGTTGGATCGCAATTCTTTTTGGATCTATTGCGATTTATTTTTGGGATATGTACATACTTGATCCAATAATGACATTAGGATAAACAATATTTATTCTCTATAATGTGTTAAAAAATCTCAGAGAAACAGCAAATATTTTACTTCAAGGTGTTCCAGGGCATATTTCTCTTGCTAAAGTAGAAAAAGATCTTTTAGGTATTGAGGAAGTTTTAGGAATTCATGATGTTCACATCTGGTCATTAGAAGGTGAAACAGACATTTTCACTGGTCACCTAATTGTTGAGACCGACCATTTTGTAACTCCTGCTAAGATCCGAAATAAGATAAAAAAAGTCCTATTAAAACATCACATTGAACATTCAACAATAGAACTTGAACAAAAAGGGATTTGTTCGGGTTTTGATTGTACAGAATAGACAACCTGCGAGGATAGTGGATATAGCTGCATCCTAATAATATTAAACCGTAAGCTTAAAGAACCAAAGGGTCTTTTTAAAAAAGAGAAGGGCCGGTCGTCTAGCTTGGTTAGGACATCTGCTTGACGTGCAGAAGGTCCCCGGTTCAAATCCGGGCCGGCCCACCATTTTATAGTTATTTTGAGAAAATAAGCTGTTTTTTAGAAGTTCTTTATTTTTTGAAATGTTACTGAATTTAGTAATGTTACTATTTTCCGTAATGTTTTCTACGTATAATCGTGTTTTCTTGTTTCTTGCTAAGATTGGTAGAATCTCTTCTCTGAAACAATCAAGTTTTTTATAGATTCTATGAAGCAATACTCTCTCGTAATTTGAATTAACTGTTTTAGTACCTTTCAAATAGTTTAATTCAGCGTTGCTAAAAAAGTAACTGTCTTTTCTCTCTTTTAATAATTCGATAATTTTTGGTTCAATTATTGTTTTGAGCATTTTCTAAATCTTTTTACTAATTATGAGTCTTATTTGGGCTTAAAAAACTTTTTCAAATCTTAAATGCGCAAGAGTTTTAAGGGAAAAGCGAAAAAACTAAGTTGTATG
>JAENXI010000181.1 GCA_016649625.1 Candidatus Bathyarchaeota archaeon | reverse complement strand
CAGAACTCTTACGTGAAGATGCGAAAACAAGAACTTGACCACCTGTCTTGATAGTAGAAAGTGCAAGGTTTATTGTTGGATTACGAGTTTTTTTCCGTATTTCTCTTGTTTTATTGTCTTTGTAGAGTATTTCTTGATCTAAGAGAATACCTTCTGAGAGAGATACAGGTCTCCAATCTGTAACTACATATTTGGCTTTAAGCCAGTTAGCAATTTCCTTAACGTTATTAATAGTTGCACTCAACGCTAAAATCTGGAGTTCAGGATTAATATGCATGAATCTAGCTAGAACTATTTCAAGAGTAGGACCTCTAGCACCATCGTTTAAAAGGTGAACTTCATCAGCAACAACTAGAGAAGTATTAGCTATCCAATCTAGACGATGTCTTAATAAAGAATCAGCCTTCTCATTTGTTGTCACAATTACGTCACAGTTTTCTAACCAGGAATCTACGCTATCAAAATCGCCTGTGCTTATTCCAATCCTCACTTGTTTCCCATCAGGCTTGATTATTGATGAATATTTTTTAAATTCATCAAACTTTTCACTTGCTAAAGCACGTAATGGAGATAAGTAGATTATCTTACCTTTCTTATCTAGAATATGTTTAAGGCTACATAGTTCAGCGATTAATGTTTTCCCTGAAGCTGTGGGACTTGCCAAAACTAAATTTATATTTTCCAAAACCCCGGCTTTAATAGCTTCTTCTTGCGGAGGGTACAATTCAGTAATTCCAGAATTCAACAAAATTGCTTTTACAGATTTAGGAACAGGTAAGTCGATTATTCTCAATTAAATACGCCATCAAGAAAGTTTAATATTTGAAATAAGAACACACACTAATTTATAGTATTAATTGAAATTACTTCAATTATTACGGGTACATTTTTCTATGTGAATTTGTGATACTAAAAGTGACAACTAAAGTGAATCTTCGAAAAGGTTGAATAGTTACATGGTCGAGAATGTTAAAGAATTGATTAAAGCCCATGAAGGAATAAAACACGAAGTATACTTGGATAACGAGAATTCCACAATTGTCCCAAATGAAATACTAGAAACCATGCTTCCGTACTATAATAAAAGAGCATATGGGAATCCAACTCTAACCCATAAACCTGGATGGGAAGCATTTGAAACAATAATGAAATCAGCCCAAAAAATTTCAGAATATATTGGAACAAAAATTCTTGAAGAAATAACATTCACGCCTGGAGCAACAGAAGCTAACAACCTAGCCATTATAGGATCAACTTTTTTAAAAAGAAATAACGGAAAAAAAATTGTGATCTCAGAGATTGAACCTATTAATGTATTGCATGTTTCAGAGATGTTAAAGAAGTATGGTTTTTCAATAGTCAAAATCCCAGTTGATTCTAAAGGATTTGTTAACCTGGAGAGATTAAGTGAAATTGTAGACAAAGAAACCGTACTTGTGAGTATAGCAGCAGCTAACAATGAAATTGGCACAATACAACCAATAAAAGAAGCTGTAAAAATAGTTAAAGACAAAAATCCTAATACATTATTCCATACAGATGCATCGGATGCCTATGGTAGAATTCCACTAAACGTAAGGGATTTACAGGTCGATATGGCTACGGTGAATAGCTACAAGATTTTAGGACCACGTGGAATAGGAGCATTATATTGTCGAGAAGGACTAGAATTGGAGAAGATATTAGAAGGTCAAATAGGTACCCAAAAGTTATGGCCAGGAATTGAGAACACTCCATTAATTGTCGGATTTACAAAAGCATCAGAATTAGCTTTTCAAGATTTTAAATTAAATGTAGACTACATGACAAGGCTTAGAGATAAACTGATGAAGGGAATATTAGATGATCTTCCTGATGTAAAGCTGAATGGTCCAAAAAATGAAAAAAGAACACCAGATAATCTAAACATAAGCATTCTAAGATGTGAAGGGGAGGCTTTAACAATCGAAATGAGTCTTAGAGGGATCTACATTTCCAGTGGTAGTGCATGCAGTAGAAGACTTCTTCAACCGAGTCATGTTTTAGTAGCAATAGGCAGAAAATACAGTGAAGCACATGGAAGTATACTGATGAAGATAACAAGAGAACATACCGAAGAAGATATTTCTTATGTTCTAGAAGAATTACCTCTTGCTGTAAAAAGATTACGAGGAATTGTTGGATCTACAAGAGTTGAATAAAATGTCACGAATCCCATTACCATATTCCCAAAAAGTTATAGATCTATTTAGAAACCCAAAAAATCAAGGAAAAATGGAAAATCCTACGGTTACATCAGTAGCAGGAAATCCGGCGTGTGGAGACATGATAACTTTCTATATGAAAATAAAGGATCAAAAGATCATAGAAAAAATCACATTTGAGAGTTATGGGTGTGCAGCGAACATAGCCACTGCTAGTATTGTAACTGAAATGATTAAGGGTATGAGTCTTGAGAATACTTGGAAAGAACTAACCTGGAAAAAAGTCGCTGAAGAGGTGGGGGGCCTACCTAGTGTCAAATCTCATTGTGGAATTCTTGCTGTTGGA
>JAENXI010000180.1 GCA_016649625.1 Candidatus Bathyarchaeota archaeon | reverse complement strand
CCTAAGGTTGTTAAGTTGGCTGTTAAGGTTCCTGTGGAGAAAGTGGTGGCTGCTGTAGAGGTTCCTAAGGTTGTTAAGTTGGCTGTTAAGGTTCCTGTGGAGAAAGTGGTGGCTGCTGTAGAGGTTCCTAAGGTTGTTAAACCCACTGAAAAGAAATTAGCTGTTACACCAAAAAAACCATCTGAGGACACTGAAAAGAAAATAAGCGATAATAAAGAGGCGAAATAGTAAATGCCCATACTGAGATTGAAGAATATTAGTAAAATGTCCTCAGAAGAACGAGATAAAAATTTATCCGACTTGCGAGTTGAATTAGCAAGATTAAAAACCATGGTTCGAGCAGGTGGTGCAGTTGAAAAACCTGGAAGAATTAGAGAACTGC
Source organism: Candidatus Bathyarchaeota archaeon (assembly GCA_016649625.1). Classification (GTDB taxonomy): domain Archaea; phylum Thermoproteota; class Bathyarchaeia; order Bathyarchaeales; family Bathycorpusculaceae; genus AD8-1. The sequence goes on along the minus strand of JAENXI010000180.1, from coordinate 2,149 downwards.
GTAAAACTATTGCACGAATATTAACGATAGAAAATGAATATAAACTTGGTATTAGGGTTGTAAAAGAAAAAAAAGTAAATAAACCTAAACAGCCAAAAAAACAAAAGGAGACCCAAACTAAGTGAAGATAACACCTAATATCCTTAAGCGAGAATTTATTGGAATCGAAAGCACAATATCCCAAAGTAGCCATTTTGATTATATTGGGCTTCATGGAAAAATAATTGACGAAACTAAAAATACTTTTACTATTTTGCATAAATCTAAACCTAAAAATATAATCAAAAACTCAGCAATTTTTAGGTTCAAATTTTATGACGGACAAACCGTTGAGATTAATGGCAATCTCCTTGTTGGGAGACCTGAAGATCGTCTTAAGAAAAAAATAAAGAGGTTATGGTAATGTCTTTAACATTTAAGAAACCCAAGAAATCATGTAACGATAAAAATTGTCCTTTCCACGGTATTCTTTCGGTTAGAGGGCGTGTTTTTGAAGGTGTTGTAGCCACTTCAAAAATGGATAAAACGGCTATAATTGAGCGCGAATACCTTCAGTTTTCCCCAAAATTTGTTAGGTATGAAAAAAGGCGAGGCCATATTCCCGCTCATAATCCACCTTGTATAAATGCTAAAGAAGGTCAACATGTAAAAATTGTAGAATGTCGTCCACTTAGCAAAACTGTGTCTTTTGTTATTGTGGAGCAGTTGGAGACAAAATAGATGGCTGCTAAAGCAAAACAAAGAGCCCTTATTGCAAAAGGCATGCTTCAACATGGAGAAAAAGTCTCAAAAGGTCTTATTCCTGGATCAGTCCTAAAATGTGCTGACAACTCAGGAGCACGTGTATTGCGTTTAATTCAAGTTATAGGATATAAAGGACGATTAAGACGTTATCCTTCAGCTTCTGTGGGTGATAGAATAACAATCTCTGTAAGAAAAGGTATTCCAGACATGAGAAAAAAGATGTTTCAAGCTGTAATTGTAAGACAAAGAAAACCATATCGGAGAATTGATGGTGTCTGGATTCAATTTGAAGATAACGCTGCTGCAATAATAACTCCTGATGGAGAACTGAAAGGATCAGAAATTCGTGGACCTGTTGCTAAAGAAGCTGCTGAAAGATGGCCAAGAGTAGCTAGTGCCGCTCGTACAATTGTATAGGTGAAATAATATGCAAAAAAAAATACCTGTAACAAAACCTGGAAAACAACGAAAAATGCTCTATAATGCACCTTTACACCTTCGCCAAAAAATTATGGCCGCTCATCTTTCACCAGAACTTATTGCTTCAAAAGGCATAAACTCTCTTCCAATACGCAAAGGCGATACAGTACAAGTAATTCGTGGCGATAATAAAGGATTTGAAGGCAAAATAAGTCGAGTAGATCTGAAACGATACCGTATCTTTATTGAAGGATTAACCCGTGAGAAAGTCGATGGAACCAACATTTTCGTCTCAGTACATGCCTCAAAGGTAATTATAAAAAAACTAAATCTTGATGATAAATGGCGTAAAGCTATTGTCGAAAGAAAGAAACCTCTTAAACAGTTAAAAAACGAAAAAACAGTTGAAGATAAACCTCAAAAATCGACAAAGAAATCTTCAAGTCAACCAAGTATTGAACAAAAAGTGAAGAATTCAACTAAAAACCCTCAAAAGAAAACTGTGACTGATAAGAAAATAAAGAAACCTGAGAAAGATATAAAAGCAACAAAAAAAGTAGAGGGCTCTAAAACTATAAAAAAAACGCGTTCTAAACGCAAAACTGAATCAAAAATAAAAGAAGGTAAGTAAATTTGGGTAAGAAAGGAAAAACTGGAAGATTAAAGCGGAATCCAGCTCCGAGATTTTGGCCGATTCCAAGGAAACAATTTACCTGGGTGATAAAACCCTCCCCTGGGGCTCACTCTCTCAAAAACTGTTTACCTATATCGCTTGTAATTCGCGATATTCTCGAGCTAGCTAAAACCAGAAAAGAAGCAAAAAAAATAGTTACTCAAGGAAAAGTCTATGTTGATGGAAAAGTTAGACGTAAAGATGATTTTCCAGTAGGTTTAATGGATGTCATCTCTTTTATCGGTTTGAGTAAAGCTTATCGACTAGTTCCTTCACACAAAGGTCTATTTGTAAATTCTATTGATAAAGAAG
>JAENXI010000017.1 GCA_016649625.1 Candidatus Bathyarchaeota archaeon | reverse complement strand
AATTCAACCTCAGGGTCGTGATCCAATGGCTGGGAAAAAAACTAGTGCAGAATCTCGCGGCACTGGTATGGGTATTTCCAGAATACCTCGTACTAAAGGTGGAGGTGGAAAAGCTGGATTTGCACCGAGTACAGTTGGTGGAAGACAACCACATCCTCCAAAGGCAGAAAAAAAGATTATAAAAAATATACCGAGAAAAGAAGCTCGGTTAGCATTATGTTCAGCTATTGCAGCAACAGCATCAAAAGAGAATGTAGCTTCTCGTGGACATAAAATTGAAAAAGTACTGCAAATTCCTATTATAGTTATAGACTCAATTGAAAATCTTTCCAAAACTAGTGAAGTTGAAACGACACTAACTAGTCTAGGGTTAATATCTGAACTTGATAGAGTAAAAAACAGTAGACGGATACGAGCTGGTAAAGGTAAACGTAGAGGTAGAAAAATGAAGATTGCCGTAGGACCTCTAATAGTTGTTGAAAATAATAAGGGCATTTCTAAAGCAGCAAGCAATATTCCTGGAGTTGACGTAGTAGAAGTAAATAACCTAAATACTGAAATGTTAGCCCCAGGTACTACTCCGGGCAGATTAACTTTGTGGTCTATTGGGGCAATCAAACAATTAGATACGCTTTACTATGGAGATCAAGATTAAAATGAATTCTATGAACGTAGTATACTGTCCACTAATGACTGAATCTGCAAGTCTTATGGTGGAAAAAGAAAACAAATTAATTTTTATTGTTAATCTTAAAGCACATAAAAAAGATGTTAAAAGAGCTGTCGAAGAGTTATATGAAGTAAAAGTTCATAGAGTAACATTACTTATAACTCCTCAAGGAGAAAAAAAAGCGTTCGTTAGACTTAAACCAGAATATAAAGCTTCAGATGTAGCAATTAAACTTGGACTTTTATAAACTAAATGAGGAATAACAAATGGGTAAACGAATTCGTGTTCAAAGAAGAGGCCGTGGAGGCTCAACTTATCGTGCGTCAACTCACAAAAGAGTTGCTCCAGCCAAATATCCGCCAAAAATCATTCCCAAGGAGACCTTTGGGCTTTCAATTGATGGCGTAGTAGTTGATCTTGTTCATGATCCAGGCAGAGGCTCCCCTTTAGCCTTTGTAAAATTTGAGAACGGCGAATCTTGTTATACAGTAACACCCGAAGGGCTTTTCAAAGGTCAACAAATCAGTATAGGCGGAATGGCTTCTCCGGAAATCGGCAATATTATCCCCTTAGGCAAAATTCCAGAAGGAACTATAGTATGTAGCATGGAACTAAGACCTGGTGATGGAGGTAAACTTGCAAAATCTTCTGGAGCTTACGCAACAGTAGTTGGACATACACCTCAAGGAACACTAATCAAATTACCATCAGGTCGCACACGATATCTAAATAATTATTGTATGGCAACTATTGGTGTGATTTCAGGCTCAGGTCGAACGGAAAAACCCTTCCTTAAAGCAGGAAACAAACATCATTATATGAAAGCTAAAGGCCACAAATATCCAAGAACCCGTGGAAGAGCAATGATAGCAGCTGTCCATCCTTATGGTAGTAGTGCAAAAAGTGCTAGAAAAGTTACAACTGTTTCTCATGGAGCACCACCCGGGCGAAAAGTAGGATTAATTGGTGCTAGAGGGCCTGGGCAGAAAAAGAAAAGGCGACTGAGGTAACAGAAAGTTTATAGCATATGATATTCACCTATGAGGATGATTCAAAAAAATGCCAAAAGATTTCGTTTACCGTGGTCATTCCATTGACAGTTTGCAAAGCTTATCTATGGATGATTTCATTAATTTACTTCCCTCAAGACAGAGGCGAAGCCTTCAAAGAGGTTTGACTCCTGAACAACGAATTCTTATTGAAAAAATTCGTGAAGCTAAAGAAACTCTAAAGACAGGAAAAAGTGTTGCAGTAAAAACTCATGTTCGAGATGTGATTATTCTCCCAGAAATGGTTGGAGTAAAAGTTGCTGTACATAATGGCAAAGAGTTTATTCCTCTCGAAATCAAACCAGCGATGATTGGCCATTATTTAGGTGAGTTTGGTATAACTAACAAACCGGTTAGACATGGAACTCCTGGAATAGGTGCATCCAGATCATCGATGTACGTGCCATTGAAATAAACTAATATTACTTTCCTTTATTTACGCGGTATATTCTCTTTCTGCGTGTTTTTTATTTCTATTTTTCGCATCTGGTATTTTAGGCAATGGCACAGGCGGCGGGATGTTTAATGTTCTCGATATTAATACCGATTCAATAAATGCAAAGTTAGCTATTGACTGAACTATCAATGACGGTGGAGGTTGTTTTTTTTCATGATCCTTTAGTACTTTTTCAATCTCTTTAGGTTCACCCACAACATATGCGCTCCCCTTAAGATTTATTTGAGCAATAGATGGATTATAATTTATTGACAAAACAAAAGGAACTATTAACACGCCATTTTTGTTTCTCTCTATACTTATTACATTGATATTAGTGCCAATTTGAATAGGCGGAATTGCTTTTTGCAAATCCCAAAAACGTTCAGCTGAAATATTGGTTATCGCTACATTAACTTTGAGCATTTATATCATAAAAATACTCACTTGTTAACATTTAAAACTACTTATTACTTAATCTGTTTATATCGAGTAAATCCACAATGTCCGCAAGTATATCTGTCCTTGTGATTAGCCATAAAATATCCCGAACCACATCTCTCACAAGTTGGACGTAATCTTGAAATTTTATCATTTTCAATTTTATATAAGCTGAAAACACCTTTTTGCTTCTTTTTATTTGCTTTTTTTTCACTTGTGATCTTGTTTTTTTCGGCCATTATTTTTTAGCCTCTTCTTCTTTCTTTTCTTTTTTTAGATTTCGTTTCTTAATATGTTCAGGCTCTATCAATTCTGCTATTTTGCTGGTTTCATAAATATTAGCAATACCTACTGTTATATTCGAGCCTGTGAGAGTTTTCATTTTCTTTACAAAAACTGTTTCTTCTGAACTCTTCATCTCTGCTGCAATTTTTCTTTTGACTTCTAACCTTGATGGTGTTTTTGTTGAATATTGTTCTATTAAAAAATCTACTTCTTTACGATTCAAGAGCGGATTTTTTTTAACTGATACAAATTTAATTTCCATCGTGCTATCACTTGTCTAGAGTGTTGTGTTCATACAACTTCTTATTATTTAGCTTTTCTAAAAGTTTTCATATCTTTGAGTATACTCCTAACTTCTTTCTTCCTTTTTTCTGTAACTTTGATTAACACTATGCCCTCATTTGGTTGTCCATAAATGACAAAAGCGTTTTTTGGAGCGTGTAAAATTACAATTAAAGCAAGCAAATCTTCTTCACCGTCTATTACAATTTGTGATTTCTTATTACCTTCAAGTGCTTCTCTTATCGCTTTTATTGCTTCATCTGTTATTGTTCCAGAAGGATTTTTCGCCCTGAAAATCTTTTCAACAGAAAATTTTTTTGGTTCTATTTTTTTCCTCATGCATTTATTATCAATAATAATTAGTCTTAGGCTAAACTGGTTTTTTGATAAATCCCTTGAAACTCTATCTCCAACGGAAATTATAATTGGAGGTTGATTAATTTGTAAAATTTTATCAATTTCGTCCTTGTTATCAGGTAAAAAACCTTTAATTAATACGCCAAAAGGAGTACGAAGTTTTCTAAGTAATTTAGTGTTAATTCGATAGATAACTTTCATTTTCTTCGACCTTTCACTTGTGAATCAAATATTCTCTATCAAATCCCTAAAAACAGAGACTTAGAATTTGACTTTCGTTTTTATCTAACTTTTAACGCATAGCGACCTTTCTTTTTCATTTTCATTGTTTTTGCTATAGAAGAATTTTCTGGATCAAACATTACAACTACGCCGCTGAAATCTTCGCTTAAGTTTGTTGATTTACATTTTGAGCAAACATTTTCTTTTGTTATAAAATGACAGTTTGTACATGCTTTTTCTCTCATTTAGATTCCTTCTTAGCTTTTTTATCTTTCTTCTCTTTTTCCTCAGGTTTTTCTGTATCTAGTTTTATCCATTCCAGCTTTCCTAAACCTGGTTGTCTAGCAGTAACACCAATTTTCCCGGAACTTCCTGCTCTACCTAACGAAACTGCTGTTATTCTAACCCTAACTTTGTCTCCACTAGATAGCTTTCTTTTTGTCTCCTTACCTAATAATACTCCTTGTTTTTCGTCATATGACATATAATCATCTATTAGTTGGGAAACATGTAACAACGCGTCAACTGGACCTATCCTCACAAAAGCTCCAAAATCAGCTATTTCCACAACATCTCCTTCAACTATCTCTTGAATAAGAGGGTAAAATGTCAACAAAGAAAATATTACTTTATGGTATGTGGCTCCATCACCCGGGATAATTTTTCCTGTTGGGCTTACTTCCACATTGGTAGCTGCTATTACATACCCTAACTCATCATCAACTATCCCTTCATATTTCCTCTTTACCTGATCACAACCTACTTTTTCAAGAGGCGATCCAAAGGTTTCGGGTGGAATACGAATAGTGTCCTGCATGGATATTAGTTTAAACATCGAATTATATCATTCCATCTATCTCAAGAAAAGATTTTTGTCTCACATAAACAACTGGCACACTTATATTTCTTAGCCTCTTTTTTAGCATTCTATCATTGGTAAAAACTACAGCTTTCCAATCGCTAGCTTTTTCAACAATTATATCATCTACCAAAGCGTCTTTAGGAACATCTAACTTAATATATTTACATTTCAAAGCAAGACTTAAAGCTAAAGCGGCATTTCTATTATTTTTTTTTGAGTCCTTTGTAACAAGTAACTCCAGTTCTTGTTTAATAGGAGAAATTAATATCAATTCAATATTTCTATTTAATAGCCGTTTTATCTCTCTAAAAATATCTATCTTAAAATATATGGGCACAAAAAAAGCATTAGAATCTAAAATAATTTTTAACGGCGTTTTTTTTACTAATCTTAATGCCAATTTTTATACCGTCCAAACTTCTATCTCTGTTATTATTCTATAATTTATTGAAGATAATTTTAGCCCTTATTTAGAGCCATATATAATGAGACTTATTTACGGGTTACCTTACATAATTTAACTATGTTATTTAATTCAAATTCTTGAACATTTTTTCTATCTCAGTAATTGATTTTAACACCTAGCACTTTTACTTTCTTTAAGTTGGTTTTGTTATATGTTACAAGAGACCTCTTGTGGTGCAGTTGTTTTCCTAAAAAATCCTAAATTGAACTACCTTCTTCTTAACTACGCAGCTGGACATTGGGGTTTTGTAAAAGGAAATGTGGAATTTAATGAGACTGAAAAAGAGACGGTTCTTCGAGAACTTGAGGAAGAAACCGGTATACTTGACGCAAAATTTGTAGAAGGTTTTAAGGAGAACATAACTTATGTTTATATTCGAGAAGGAAATATCGTTCACAAAAAAGTATTTATCTTTTTAGTTGAAACAAATACTTCTGACATCAAAATATCTTTTGAGCATGTAGATTTTTTATGGGGAACTTATTTCGATACTATGAACCATCTAACTTTTAATAATTCTAAACAAATTCTCAAGAAAGCAAATAGCTTCTTGAAAACACAAACTCTCCTTTGATTGTTCTATTTACTCTTTGTCTATTTTTTCAGCTAATATTAATCCGTATCCAATAAGTCTCCAACGTGCAGTTATCTTCCTACTTATGGCAACTCTGGATCCAGTAATAGCACAGATTGGTCGAGTTAATTTTACTTTTATATTGTTTGGTTTGGCTGTAATTACTTTCCCCAGATTTACAGCTGATCCGACATGGAGAAGTAATGTTTCATTTGGGGTTATGTTTTTTATTTTCATTTGTTCTTTTGTGCCAACAGCTCTTTCCAAAACGTGTGTTTCTAGGGAAAGTTCTGCCATTATTGGAGGAAGTAATCCTGTTTTGCCAGCAATATTTCCACTTAAACCATCCGCCTTTGAATAAGATGGATCCAACAATGTTCCCATGCCGACTAGACCTCCACATGTTGCTTCCTCCACTGTTATGTCACCTGATTGTAAACTTACAATTTGACTAATCAATGGAGTGTATGCTGTTTTTCCTTCTTTTTCTATTCTAATTCCTGGACAAATTTCAATTTCTTCCCCAACCTTTAGTCTTCCTTGTGCGATGGTTCCCCCTATAATTCCTCCTTCCAACTCTTCAATTAGCGTTCCAGGTTTGTTAATATCAAACGATCGAATGATATGCATTATTGGCGGTTTTGTTGAATCTCTTTCTGGTGTAGGGATCTTCTCTTCCATTGCATTTAGAAGCACATCTAAATTGACCTCTCGTTGAGCTGAAATAGGAATTATTGGCGCGTTCTCAGCTACTGTTCCCTTGATGAACTTCTTGATTTCTTCATAACTTTTATGTGCTCTTCTCTGATCTACAATATCGATCTTGTTTTGTACAATTATTATATTTTTTATTCCGCTTACTTCAGCAGCTGCTAGATGCTCTCGTGTTTGGGGTTGAGGGCATGGTTCATCAGCAGCTATTACGAGAATTGCACCATCCATTATTGCTGCACCTGCGAGCATTGTTGCCATTAGGGCTTCATGTCCTGGTGCATCAACAAAACTAATTGCGCGTACAAATATTGTCTCTGAACTACAGTTAGGGCAAATATTTTTTATTGTATAATTTTTTGGTGGTTCACATTTTGGACATTTATAAATAGCCATATCAGCGTAACCCAATCTTATAGTGATTCCTCTTTTGAGTTCTTCACTATGTCTGGAAGCCCAAACACCCGTTAATCCTTGTACTAGTGTAGTTTTTCCATGATCTACATGTCCAATAGTTCCAATATTTACCTCTGGTTGTCTATGTGGGACTTCCTTTTTTTTTCTCATAATCTTCTTATCCACAAGTATTAATGAAATAATGAAGGATAAATGGTAGAACTTAATAAGTTTTAAGTAAATGGTTAATTTTTAATCTATTATCTGTTGAACTTACTACGTTTTATTTGAAACAGTTTTCTTAGGTTTCTCAACAATTTTTGTGTTGATTTGACTGATTTCTTCTGTTATTATGTCTCCACGTACTGCTTTGCGTTTTCTTTCTCCTTTATTTTTAGGAGAGAATCCTACTCCTCCACTTAGAATGATTTTTCTTCGACCTCCACCATGAACATTTGGTCTCATAGGGACGCCATCAGTATCAGAACCTCCTCTAATCTTCAATTTGTATGCTGGCATATCAACAACTGTACCATCAAACGTATCGCCTATTCTTCTACCAATAAGAGGAACGGCGCGTGAGTCTTCCAATTCGACTACTTTGCAAGTTCCATCTTCTGGATTGGAAATTATTACTTTGAATTTAGCCATGTGCTTTCAACCTTTCAGCGAAATAAGATGTTGAGTCTCTCTCTATTAAGGATTTATGAGAACTTTACCATCTTCTATTATTTTTTTGGTTTCATATTCGCTATTTTTTTATTCTACATGAACTCTGAAATGATCAATATCTTCGCGCATTAATGGAGTTAGTTCTAAAAAGTTTCTGATCGCTCTTTCTGTGTCTTTTGATTGTGTTACATATCTTCCTACGATTATAATGTCTGCTCCCTTATGTAATGCCTCTTTGGCTGTTTCGGGTAATATTCCTCCTGCAACAGCAATAAGGAATTTTTTATTATCAAATGTTTGTCGTAGTTCCTTGATTATCTCTAATCCATGTGTTCTCCCAGTTTCTTGGTCTATTCCTCGATGCAATATTATTATGTCAGGGAACTTTTTCATTTTTTTCAGTTTTCCTAGGGGATCTTCTACGTTTAACATGTCAACAGCACCATAAATTCCGAGCCTTTTTGCTTCATGTACAAATGCATCAAGCGTCTCAGGTGGTGCCAATCCTGCAGCTACTACTGCATCAGCTGTTTCTTCATATGCTATATCAACTTCAACTTTCCCTACATCTAATGTCTTGAGATCAGCAATCATAAAAGCATCTTTTGCAGTTTTTCTTAATTCGCTAATTATTCTTGTTCCATATCTTTTGATTAATGGTGTTCCCACTTCTATAATGATTCTGTCACTTCCAGGAATTTGGGAAATCACTTGTTTGGCTTTTTCTAAGTTAGGAGCATCCAGCGAAATTTGCAAGTATGGTGGTCTCCATAAACGCGGCACTTTAAAGCCCATTATTGGATGCTGAGCTCGGTCTTTGTCATAGAGCATTTTTTCAAGTGACGGATATTTTTTCAACGCTCTTTTAAGGGCTAATTTTGTCGCGCTATAATTATATTGGTATATTCTGTGATAATCACTAGCTTGAGGATGAATAAAAACGCTGCAAACAATTACCCATTCGTCCAATTTATCCTCAGGAATTATTCCCTCCTCAACTGAATCCGCAATAGCTTTAGCAACTGCTGCTTGGGCTGGGCCGAATATTTTTCCCGCATCTTTCATGTTCTTTACTGTAACTTTTGGCACAAGAAGTGTATATGGTTTAGATGGAAGGTTTGGTCTAATTACTGCTAATAATGGAGTATGTCCCGCTGATAGGTTGGAAAATCCATTCGCAAAAGCTTTTCCTACTGGGCCATCTTTATCTCCTATTAAAAGATCAATATGTGCAAGTTCATTTCCATTGCCTAAGAGCGCTTCTCCTATTAAGTATGTTTTGCTAATATTTCCTACATTTTGATCAGAAAATGTTGCTTTTATGTCGTTTAATATTTCTTTGAAATCGACATTGAATTCTTTCATCCATGTATACAGTGTATCTCTATGGATGCCCAAGCTCTTTGCAGTTCCAGATATTGTCGGTTTAGACGTTTTACCTCTCTTATCAGAATTGAACTGTGCACCTCTTTTTGCTGCTCTCAATAAAATTTCAAGTAATTCTTCTCTATCTTCAGGTTTTTTAGTGTCTATGTCCGACATTTAATGTTACCTCTTAGCTCAGAGAGATGTAAGTGATATATAAAATTGTCGGAAACAAGTTTGTTTTTTATTATACCGTCCACTCCTTAATTCAGAAGATGTAATGATTAGGCTTACTGATGAAAAAGTCTTTTTTTTAATTATTTTATTTTTGGATCGAAAAACAATATTTGTATGTTTTGTCTTTAAGGACTTTAATTGTAAATTATCTGGTGTATATTGAAATGTCTTCAAAAAAATTGATTTTCCTCTGTATATTTCTAGTTGGAATTACACTTTTTCTCTATGGGGCTTCTTTCTATAATGCTGTTGTTGGTTGGCTTGGTGTTTACTTCTTATTAGGTGGTCTTCTAGTTATTCTTATTCTCTATGTTTATGATGGATTATTTCATGTAAAACAAAATCAAAAATTGTAAAGTTTTCTATATTTTTTGTTAAGGTATTGGATATATGGTTGAGAATTTATTTTCTCTCCGCTTATTTTTTCTATTAATTCATTTGGTTCATACAAACTCCCATAATAGTGAACGTTTTGTTTAAGCCACAGGTTAACCTCATTTATTTCTCCTTGTTCAATTTGGGATTTAACTTTCTCTACGTTTAATCTAAGTTCTTCGAAAATTTGACCACTATAAATATTGCCTATTGCATAAGAGGGGAAATAACCATAATATCCGCTTGCCCAATGAGTATCTTGCATAATTCCTTCTGAATCATTTTTAATTTCTACTCCGAGAAGATCTGCATATTTTTGATTCCAAATATCAGGTAACTCCTTAACCTCTATTTTGTTTTCAAAAAGAGCTCTCTCAATTTGATATCGAATAATTATATGCAAGTTATAGGTAACTTCGTCTGCTTCTATTCGAATCTTTGAAGGTTTAACATTGTTAATTAGACGTAAGAATTGTTCTAGATTTAAATTATCTAATAGTGGCGATGCAATTTGCTTAAGTTTTGGTAACAAATGGTTCCAGAATTCTTGTGAACGGCCAATTATATTCTCATATAATCGGGATTGTGATTCGTGAAATCCATAAGAACTTATTGAACCTACAGGCTGATATTTCCATTTTTGATTTATGTTTTGCTCATATAATGCGTGACCAGTTTCGTGGAGGACTGAAAAAATTGCGCTAATGTAGTTGTTTGGATAGAAGTGTGTGGTTATGCGAACATCATCGTAGTACCCTGTTGTGAAAGGATGCTCTGTTTCATCAATTCTTCCTCCGGAATTCGCTGAAACAATATCATAACCAAGTGATTGTGCAAGTAATTGAGCTATTTTTCTCTGTTTTTTTACGGGTATTTGGATTCTAATTGTTTGTTCATTTTTATATTCTGAACAACTTTGTATTTTGTAGAGTAAACTTTTGATTCCATTTTGAAGTTCTGCAAAAACTTCGCTTATTGTTTGAGCAGTTGTTTTTGGTTCATAATTGTCTAATAATGCGTCATAAGATGTATTTGTATTTTTAACTTTCATTAATATTTCTGCTACTTTTTTATTTAAACTAACAAGTTTTTCCAGATCAGGTTCAAGTCTACTATAATCTTTGGTTGCTTTTGCTTTTTTCCAGCTGTTTACCGTTAGAACTTGTTGTTTAGTTGTTTCAGATACTAATTTTTCAGGTAATTGTATTTGTTCTTCATAATTCTTTTTTATTAAGTGAACATTTCTTTTTTCTATTTGATCAAGATTATCGTAATTAGGATTTGCTTTTATTTCGTTAAGAAGTCTGCCAATGTCTGGAGATATACTCATTTTGTGTTCCATTCTACTTAAAAGAGCAAGTTGATGACTCCGTTGTTCAACTGCGTTGGGGGGCATCATTGTTTCCATGTCCCATTGGATTATAGATTGAACTGTTTGTAAAATGATCCGATCCTTTGTTTTGTTTAAGAGCTTCTTGTAAGATGACCGAATATTTTTTAACATTGTTGGTGGCCTTCGTTTCTTATTTATATTGAAATAACTTCTGTTTAAAAAACTTCTTACTGATCTACTGAAAA
>JAENXI010000179.1 GCA_016649625.1 Candidatus Bathyarchaeota archaeon | reverse complement strand
TCCTGAGTTAACCCTAACTTTTATAAAATGAAAAAATAGTTAGGATTATTAAACGCGTATAGAATTTTGTGTTTCTAACACATCTTTTAAAGTAGTTTTAAAAGCTTTTGTTATATCCTCAAGATAAATAGCTTTGCTCTGGATTCCTTTCTGAACTAAACCAGCTGCTATAAAACAAGCACCTATACTCTCACTTATGGGAGTAGGTTCTGGAAAACAAACAAGAGTTAAACCAAGTTTTATTAATCGTGACTTGTTGCCTTCACGCCAAAGTTTTTTTGTTGATCCCACAGCGTTGGCAGTATCTTTCATTGAATTTCCAAAATCGACGTAACATTCTTTCAACTCTTTTAGAGTCTTTTCCATAGCCTTAGCTTCTTTTACATTCAACTCAAACCAACACCGAATAATAACCCTAAGTATACTTGGGGGGAGAAAAGCTTTAGCAGTCTAAAGAACGCTATCTCGGGGGGGTTTTTTAGAATAATGTGTAATTTTATATTAAAGCGCTTAAAAATACGATACATTGCACAGCATTTTTTGCAGAAATCAGTTAATATTAAAAGAGAAAGAAAATGGAGAATATGAGTTATTTTTAATTGAGTCTATGTATAGGAAGTTTCATTGATTGGTTTAGTGTTTTCATAATGAGTAAGTGAGTAAATATCATAATCGTCGCCGATAGCTTGTCGACCATTAAGATAATCTAATTCAATCAGAAATCCTATTCCAGCTATTTCTCCACCTAGCTTTTCAACCAATTGGATATTTGCTTTTATTGTACCACCAGTTGCCAATAAATCATCAATTAATAATACTTTCTGATTTTGCTCGATTGCATCTTCGTGGATTTCAATGCAATCACATTCATATTCCTTTTTATAAGTAAGATCTATACAAGTATATGGAAGCTTTCCTTTTTTTCGTATTGGAACAAAACCGACTCCAAGCTCATAAGCTAATGCAGACCCAACAATAAAACCTCTAGCTTCATTTGAAACCACAACATCAATAGGAGTTTTTCTATAATGATCAGCTAAAAGTCGAATGCATTCCTTGAAACAGATTTTATCCTTTAATAGAGGAGTTATATCCCAAAAAACTACTCCTTTAAATTCAGGTATACGACGTATTTTCGATTTAATATCAAGTTTACAATTATTTTGTTTATCCATTTCAGTAATCTACCTCATAAAAATGCGTTATTCAAAGCTTTTCTACACTCACAACCTGATTCTTCAGGTAAATACTTTATTGATTTCAAAATTAGACTTTTCACTTTTTCTACATTAACCTTCATTGTTGTAACTACCTCATCAGCACTAACAGGATGATCCTTCCACACATCATAATCTGTAATAGTTGATATAGACGCATAACATAACTCAGCTTCTCTGGCTAGAACACATTCGGGGACAAGGGTCATACCTATCACATCTGCATTCCAAGTTCTGAACATTCTGGATTCGGCTTTTGTTGAAAATCTGGGACCTTCGACACAAACATAGGTCCCATCTTTATGAAATTTTATATTAAGATCACTAGCTGTATTAATCAAAGTTTTTCTAAGAGTATTACACATTGGTTCAGCAACTGAAATGTGACAGACTTTTTCGTTGGAATAAAAAGATTGTTCACGTTTAGTTGTTCTATCAATAAATTGATCAACAAACACTATATCACCAGGTTCATATTCATCCCTCAATGAACCGACCGCGGCAGGAGCAAATATTTGTGTAACACCAAGTTTTTTCAGAGCAAAAATATTTGCCCTTGAATTAACATCTGTTGGTCTTATAGTGTGTTTCTTCCCATGTCGGGGTAAGAAAGCTACACGTTTCCCAGCTAACTCACCTATAGTAATTAAGTCAGAAGGAGCCCCATAAGGGGTTTCGACAACTAATTCCTTTGTATCTTTTAGCAAATTTGGGTCATACAGACCGGTTCCACCAATAATTCCAATTCTTGCCTGCATGATTCTTAATTCTGATGCGAAACTTATATAATTAGTGACTTTAAAAAAACAAAAAAAGTTTTTTTCAGTACAAAGCTGTAATTTTCTAATCAATTATTGGTATAATGTTTCTTAAATTTCATCATCAACGCAAAATATTGAAGAATAACTAAATCCTAGTTGGAGAAAGGGTATTTATGAAGTAATAAGATTATTAATAAAAGAGGTTTTTTTAAAATATTTTTAGGAAGCTGAGTTAATGCAAGATGAAGTTCCAAAAGAAAAGAAACCAAATGAACTAATTCATGAAAAAAGTCCTTATTTGCTTCAACATGCTTACAATCCAGTGAAATGGCATCCATGGAATTTAGAGATATTTACAAGAGCCAAAACAGAAGATAAACCTGTGTTTGTTTCCATAGGATATTCTTCGTGTCATTGGTGTCATGTAATGGAAAAAGAAAGTTTCAACGATAACCAAGTTGCTAAATTAATGAACAAAGCTTTCATTTGTATAAAAGTTGACAAAGAAGAGCGACCTGATCTTGATAATACGTATATGAAAATATGTCAGATAATGGGACGTAACTGTG
>JAENXI010000178.1 GCA_016649625.1 Candidatus Bathyarchaeota archaeon | reverse complement strand
TGTAAACAACGTTGACGAATACTGTCAGTCACGAATAAGAAAGTGGTTGGGAAAATGTAGTTTCAAACGAAAACCCTAACACGCACGAAAAATCTACAATGAAGCTAATTTGATTAATTTTGGGTAATTATTTCAATCCTACATTACAAAACTTCTGATTATAAAAAATTTTGAAAATTATGAAATCAACTGTAACTATTACTCTTTAATTACAGATTTTAATAATTCTCGAAATCTCTTTAAGCTTGTC
Source organism: Candidatus Bathyarchaeota archaeon (assembly GCA_016649625.1). Taxonomy (GTDB): domain Archaea; phylum Thermoproteota; class Bathyarchaeia; order Bathyarchaeales; family Bathycorpusculaceae; genus AD8-1. The sequence continues at coordinate 2,332 of JAENXI010000178.1, read as the reverse complement.
TTGATTTGCAAGTTCTTCATCAGATGTTGATAGCATTCCCGCGTATTCTTGAACGTCTTGTTTTGTTAAAGGATCAAGATTTTTTAATTTATGCTCCCCAACTAGTAGTGAAGTATAGAGTTTGCTTATGCTTGGTATATCAGTAGAGATGAATTGTATCCATAGAATATTATGGAATTAAAAAAGTTCATTTTTGGATTTTTTCTCTTCCTGTGCTTTTTCTATTATTCTTAGTTTTTTCTGCAATATTCTAATATGCTGTTTAAGCTGTATTTTTTGATGTTCCAGTTCTTTATTATTGGTTGGTTTCTTGGTTTCTCCTCCTAAGAATGCTGCGAAGGGACTGGGCATAACAGGAAATGGTGTCTCTGCTGATTCGATATTTAATACATCTCTTGCGAATTCTTGAAAAAGAGCATTTATGTTGTTTGCGATTTCACTTTGTTTTACAATAGTGTTTCTTAAGATGATTTTACCTTTTTCAGTTATGCTATAAGTTTTAATTTTTCTGTTATTTTGTTTGTGCCAATTACCTATGATGTACTCATTTTTTTCTAAGTTTGTTAGGATAGGGTATATCCCGCCGGGTGTAGGTTTGTAAAAACCTCTAGTTCTGTTTTTGATTTCTTTCATGATTTCGTAACCATGAGATGATTTATTGTTGAGTAGAATTAGTACAGCTACACGTATGTAGCCTTTTTGAGCTTCTTTCATCCAATTTGCAGTTGTTTCTTTTTCATGTTCTACAGACATGGTCATTACGTCTATAGATTACTTGTGAGTAATACTTATATTTTACCGCAATATATTGCACTGAATAATATTGCACTCAGGGTATCCTGAATGAATGAAAAATCCATAATTAAAGTCAAAAACCTGACAAAAATGTTCAACAAGTTCACTGCTGTAGACAACGTCAGCTTCGACGTTAAAAAAGGTGAAATATTCGGATTATTAGGCCCTAACGGTGCGGGAAAAAGCACTATATTGCGAATGCTTTCTACACTAGCAAGGCCTACAAGTGGAACTGCCCAGATTGGTGGCTATGATGTAATAAAAAACGATAACGATGTTCGAAAACTAATTGGTATTGTCTCCGAGAAGATGATAATGTATAATCGTTTGACTGCTAAAGAGAATTTATTGTTTTTTGGAAATCTATTTAACATACCTAAAAATGTTCTAGCAAAAAAAGTTGATGATTTACTTGAATTAGTTCAACTAACTAAGTTTAAGAATTCACAGGTAGGTACTTTTTCTACAGGTATGCAACAAAGAATGAATGTGGTAAGAGCACTTCTTAACACGCCCCAAGTGTTGTATTTGGATGAACCAACACTAGGATTAGATCCTCAATCATCAGTAGAAATCAGGGAGTTCATAAAGAAACTCAATCGGGAAAACGGTACTACTGTTATTGTTACTACACATATGATGGTTGATGCTGATTTAATGTGTGATCGTATAGCCATTATAGATCATGGGAAAATTGTTGCACTTGACACTTCAGCAAATTTAAAAAAACAACTTTCAGGAACAAAAACAACAATAATAAAATTGGAAATTGTAAATCTTAATCCAGAGATTGTTGAGACAATTCAAACACTCAAATGTGCAGATTCTGTCACTCAGGAAGACTCAACACACTTAAAGATTCTAGTTCATGGCGAGGAAGCATTTGACTCTATAATTGATGCTATACGAAGCAAAAAAGGTAAAATAACTTCTATAGAGAACCTTCAACCAACACTAGAAGATGTCTTCTTGCATTTAACAGGTCATCAAGTACGAGATAGCACAAACCAAAAGATGCCTGTGGACACTCATCGAGGACCTTTTGCACGTCCAAAAGCGAGGATAAGGTGATTTAAATGAACGTAAAAACTCTTCTATCACATAGTTTTACAATTGCAAAAAAAGATCTAACTGAACTCTTTAGAAACAGATTAGGGCTGGTTTTGCTTATTGTGATGCCTCTTTTTATGATGGTTATGATTGGCTTTATTTACCCTTCAAATGGATCAACACTGACTAATTTGCCTGTTGCTTTGGTAAATGAGGATACAGGTTTTAATGATTCCTCTATTCCCAGTCAAGCTTTTATCATAGGTTTAAATCAGATTAATGATCAAACAAACATGTTGTCTCTTTCAATCTCATCAAGTATGGCTGATATTAAAGACAAAGTTCAGAGAGGTGAGTTAAACGGTGGGATTGTTATCCCCAGTAATTTTTCTGCTAGTTTATTATCCGGCGAACAGGGGACTGTAATTATTGTAACTGATCAGTCTAATCCGACGATATCTGCGACTATGCTAGCTGTTTTGTCCGC
>JAENXI010000177.1 GCA_016649625.1 Candidatus Bathyarchaeota archaeon | reverse complement strand
AATTAAATAATCAATACTATTTTGGCTAAGGGACATTCATGCCGGCAGTATTTCTACACTCAACCTTTGCTTATTTGATGAAACGGTTGAGTCCTAAATTCAGTTTGCCAGCACTTTTAGTTGGGAGTATGATGCCTGATGTGGAAGTACCAATTATTTATTTTTTAACTAATGGAGCTATAGATCGTCTTTTGTTTCATAGTATAATAGGAGCTATGACAATAGGAACAATAGCCTCAGTGGGTATCGTGGTATTTATTTATCCAAGCTTTGTTTCTTTTTTCTTTAGAATAGATAAAACTTATATCAAGAAAAAATGCATTTTTTCTGGGACCTTGATAGTTTTATGTTTTATTGGAAATGTATCTCATGTTTTAATTGACGCAACTCATCATATCTTTAATCCTCTCCTGTATCCGATATTGGACCAGTCTATTGATTTATTTAGAATTTCTAGTAGTAGAATCTTTGATACTGGAATAATTACAGGAATATTGTCTGTGATTTATTTTGTGTTTATTATTGTTTCTTGGAGAGGAGGAAAAGGTTTTTGGAAACAAATGTTAGTTTGATAATGAATTGAACTGTATTGCTGAGTAGTTACCGTTTTTTTTATAATTATAATGGTAAAAATTTGTGCCTAAACATGTTGATTGTTAATGTTCTTGTTTGATTCTTTTTGGTTATTGTATTTTTTTTGATTAATATTAAATCCAACCAAAAACCAAAATTGCCTTAATAGAAACTTGATAATTAAGCATAGTTTAAGTCTTGAACAAACACCTATTATACAGTTTGTTTCAGACCAGAATTTTTATGGATATACGCACTTTCACCGCTAGGACCTAAACAGGCAAGCCTGATGAGTACAATTGGGCCTGCTAATTCATTGCTAATGCTGCTAATCGCAGGGATATTAACTACGATTGCAAGTTTAGATTTCAACAGAAAGAAAATACTCAACAAAAGATTAGCGGGTACAACCATAATTTTAGTTGGAAGCTATGCTTTGGTTTATGCTTTGGTTTCAATTTGGGTGCCTATCTATTTCTCTTTCATGTAATTGACCGAAATCTGGCTGATAATTCTACCTATCTTAGGAATAGGAATACTTAAGTTGAGATTCAATACGGATAACAAGACTATTGCTCAATAGGCTAACTAATCCTTTTTTGAAATTTACGTACTTTCCATTTTTCAAAATCAGATTGACAATTGTTTAGCTAATTGAATCATATTTGGATCAATAGATTTTTGAGCTCCAATTGATTGATTCATTGGAATACTCGCTATTTTTCCATTTGTTAAACCCACAATATAATTTCCTTGTGCATTACACATCAAATCAACTGCTTTTTCGGCAAAAAGGCTAGCTAATAAACGACTACGACCTGATGGACTACCTCCACGCTGAGCATAACCCAAAATTGAAAGGCGAACTTCAGATCCAGTATGTTTAGCAATTTCTTTTGCAAGTTCTCCAGTATCTCCAACACCTTCAGCAGCCACAATAATTGCAGTTTGTTTGCCTTTTTTTGAATTAGTATTTAGAACTTGGACAATTTTTTTAATATCATAGCCTTGTTCAGGAATTAAAATAACCTCAGCACCTACCCCAATACCTACGTGCAAAGCTAAAAAGCCTCTTTTTCTACCCATTACTTCAACAACAAATATTCGTTCATGAGATATTGCGGTATCTCGGATTTTGTCAATTGCTCCTATTGCCGTATTTGCGGCAGTATCAAAACCTATAGTTTCGTCTGTTCCAAAAACGTCATTATCTATTGTTGCTGGAATACCTATCATTTGTATTCCACTTTTTGTACCCAATTCTGTGGCGCCCCTGAATGAGCCGTCTCCACCTATTACAATTAAAGCTTCTATATTATTTGATTTCAAGGTATTTGCAGCTTTTTCAATTCCTTCTTTTGTTTTAAATGGTAAACAACGCAATGTATGAAGCATAGTTCCACCTGATTGAACTATTCCTCCTACGGCTCTAGGAGTTAGGTGTTTTTTACTTTCAGTCAATAAACCATACCAACCTTTTTCAAAACCTAATATTTTACAGTTGCGTGAATGGGCTATTCTAACAACAGCTCTGATTGCTGCATTCATTCCAGGAGCATCGCCCCCAGGTGTAATTATACCAATAGTTTTCAACTTAGTTACCTCTAGTAAATATTAAAGAACATGCTAGTTAATATCGAAGAAAAGAAGTTATCTAAATAGATGATCTTATTAGTTTTGTATATGTTTGATGTAATTAATTGTTCTTTTTAGAGTCATTCTTATCGATATTTCATAGCGTTCTTATGATATTCTTCTTGTTTGTATTAATAATTGATAAGTATTTACCATTATTGTTTAATTTTAATGATAATAATTTGTGTATTAATTTTTAGTATTATTCTTTTTTAAAATCTTTTAATCGTTTTTCTTTTGTTATTTTTTTCTTTTCAGATATTATATAAAATAATGATAGAACTAATGCGAATAATAGTGAAACTACGAATAATAAGTAAATAACTCCGGTGCCAGGTACTACGTCTCTGCCAAATATTGCCTCTAAGGGATTTAACCAAATTAATA
>JAENXI010000176.1 GCA_016649625.1 Candidatus Bathyarchaeota archaeon | reverse complement strand
GAGTAGACGATTACTTAAAACTGTTTCAAACGAATGTTCTCAAATCCAATAAAATCCCTCCTTTTATTATGAAGCCCAACGTTTTTGGGTTTTGGGGTTAAAATTTAACCCTCGAAAAAAGGGGGATTTTGCGGGAGAAATTAACCTCAAGTGTATCATTCAAACTCTATGGTTGCTGGGGGTTTATCTGTAATATCATACAAGCATCTAACGACAGTTGGCAGTTCCTTAGTTATTCTATTGGCAATTTTAAACAAAGTTTCATATGGAATTTCTTTGGCTTTTGCAGTTACAGCGTCTTCTGAAACTACAACTCTTATTGTAATAATGTTACCATAAACTCTTTTCCCATTTTTAATTCCTGTTGCTTTATCATTATGAAGAACTGCAAAATTCTGGAAAGTTCCTAAACTTAGTGTTTCTTTTTCAACTATTTGGGTGGCTTTCCTGACAATAGCAATTTTTTCAGGAGTTACCTCACCTAGAACTCTCAATGACAATGCAGGTCCAGGGAAAGGCATTCTTTCGGAAATTTCTTTTGGAAGACCTAGTTCTCGAGCTACTTTCCTCACACCGGGTTTGAATAGCTCTTTTAATGGTTCAATTATTGAATAACCATAGGTTTGAGGATCGATACCAATTTGTTCTAATACGTTATGTTGTGATTTAATTCCTTGTACTGTTTCCAATATATCTGCTTTTATGGTTCCTTGGACAATAATTTTTACATTTTCTTCTTTAGCTACTTTTCCAAAAATTTTATAGAATTTATCTCTGAATGCTTTACGCTTTTCTTCAGCATCAATTTTTCCTTTAAAAATTTGGAAAAATTCTTTTTTTGCATCAATGGATCGAGTGTTAATTCCCCATTTTCTGAGATTTTCAACCACAAATTCGGGTTCTCCCTCTCTTCTTAATCCATCATTAATGAAAACTGCAATTAGATTATCTCCTACGGCTTTATGTACTAGATAAGTTGCAGTCATGCTGTCAACTCCTCCAGAACAGGCAGAGATTACTTTATCATTTCCAACAATTTCTTTAATTTCAACCATAGTTGTTTCAATAAATTCTTTAGTATCTACCATTATGATTACCCCAGATTATTGATTAGAAAACATTGGCGCTTTTCCTTTTTAGCTTTATCATCAAAGCGATGTAAGATTGCTAACATTTAGTCCTAAAACAGGGGGATTTTGCGGGATAGTTTCGGTTTGCTATCCGATTTTTTGTTCTTTGGTTCAAACAGCTTAAATGAATTTTAAGTGAATGTAATTTACAGGGATAACACATGATTTGCATATTCTTAAATCCTTTAAAATCTGAATTTCGTTGTCATGCACAACTAATTAGACCAGGAGAGACAGGTATCCTTTATTACAAACCTACCGAAAACGAGTTAAAAAAATACTGCCAAAACTCTAAAAATTTTTTCTTATGTCCTAGACTAAAGGCGTTTCAAAAACTCAAAACAACATAAAAGACAAAATGAATCTTAATAGATGAAAATTGATAAGAAATTAATCGGAGTTGCGTTAGCAATACCAATTGCAATGTCGCGCATTTTTTTGCTACTAGAATCGGTACCGTTAAATATATTCTCTGAATATTCGTGCATTTAGTTCTCTTTTTGCGGCAAAACTAATTCTTTCGGCTTCTGCTTGAGATTTAATCCCACTCGCATACGTAAACCATTTATCCGAATTAGAGAGAACTATCTTAACTTTGTATGTCAAGGTTCATCACATGAACAAAGTAACAATTTTTTCTATAAGTATCATTTTCTCATTGCTGATATATTCCGAAAAAAGAATTATTTGGTTGTAGGACAACAAAGGAATAATTCCAGAGTTTCCATCATGGATTATCCTTCCACTATTAGTAACTACTACAATTGTAGTTATCCTTTACAGGAAAAAACTAAAAGATAAAACTGCATTCTATCAGAATCAAACATATTTTACTGGTAAATTAGGGTGCGAATCCCGTCCCCCACACCACGTTTTAAAGATTAATTCCTTAACAAAACCCTGTGATTAATCTTTCAAATACCTTTACTTCTGCTTCTGTGTCTTTCTTGCAGTATTCCAAAAGGTGATTTCTTATGGATTTACATTCTGTTTCATCATATCTGCCAAGTGCCATATACGCAAAAGCTGCCATTGCTGAATCTCCTTCGGCAATTTCTAAACCATCATATGACATATCTGGAGCCAAAACTGGTAGTACTTTCTTGATAGATGTGCTCCCATGAAATTCTGAATGATAAAAATTATCTCTAATAATTTTGTGGAGATCCACCAACCGTTCTATTATTAAACCTAATTCTGGGGACAAATCAGGAAAAAGTTCTCTAAGCTTGTTTATCATTGTTTTTTCAAATGTAGAATAGACCTTAGTCTTTATTAGGTGTTGTAGTTTTTTGTTGGGTTTTGTATGTTTTTTGGTTGTTTTTTAGAGGGTTGTTGTTCCTGCTATGCGGAAGTTTATTATCCCGCACACTATGCCTGTCATGATGTCGTAGTGTTTGAGGCGGTTCCTGAACTCCTCTGCCCATATGCGAAACTTTTTGACTCTGGAAAACGTGTGTTCCACAAC
>JAENXI010000175.1 GCA_016649625.1 Candidatus Bathyarchaeota archaeon | reverse complement strand
TATAGAAAAAAAATTAATGGTTAAGCTCCAAATTGAAAGTGATGCTGGTGGTGTAACAATAATTGTTTCAGAACAGGCAAGTGATCCATCAACCTTTTTTACAGCAAAAAATGTGGTAACAGCCATTGGAAGAGGTTTTTCTCCTGATCATGCATTTCGTCTAATACGTAATGATGATGAAATATTTGATTATATTGATTTGAGAGTTATTTTTGGTCGATCTGAATCAGATATGCGGAGAATGAAAGGAAGAATAATTGGCTCTAATGGAAAAACTAGAAGATTAATTGAAGAGTTATCAGAATCGTCTTTAGTTATTTATGGTCATACTATTGGAATTATTGGAACTTTTGAACAAGTTGATATTGCTAGAAATGCTATACAAATGATACTTAATGGAAGCCAACATTTAACAGTCTACAAATTTCTCCAAAGAAAAAGAAGTGACATGAAAAAACAAAAATTAAACTTGTGGGAAAATACGAAGGACCTTAAATGAGATGAGTTTTTAACAAACTAATGGCAATATACAGTAGTTTGTAATATTTAATAATTAAAATGTTAAACAAATCAACTTTACCCAAAAAAACACTTCCCTACCAGTCTGGGATTTTATAAACATTTCAAAAGATATTCAAAAACCTTATATTTTTCTATATCTGTTTAACAAGACCTAACTAATCTAATGTTTGATTAGCATAAAAAGGCGTTTATTATGGAATTTTGTCCGAAATGTGGATCTCGACTTATACCAAAAAAAACCAAAACTGGAAATAAAATATCAATCAATCTTGAATGTGCAAAAAAATGCGGATATACAAAAAAGGAAACACACAAAAAAATATCTGCTAATCTTTCAAAGATAACTGAAAATCCTAAAAAATATGTAACTGTAATTACTAAAGAAGAGCAAAAATTGAATACACTGCCAACACTCAAGATTGAATGTCCAAAATGCGGAAATAAAAAAGTGTATGTTTGGCAAGTTCAAACTCGAGGGGGAGATGAATCCTCAACTCAATTTATGCGTTGCACAAAGTGTGATCACACATTTAGAGAATATACTTAATCCATCCCTCGCAAAATTCTCTAAAATCATAATAACATTATATAACGAATAAAAATATGTTGTTAACAAAAAGCTTCATATGATGTTGTAACCATTTGTAATACGATGGGAAATGGAACACGCGATCTTAGAAAACGAGAAAGTCGCTAACTGGCTTGACGAGTGCAGAACACCAAACACAAGACATGCTTATTCTTATAGAATCCTTGATTTCTTCACTTGGTATAATGATACCCCTGAAAAGTTTTTAGAGCTAAACCCAAACGAGAAAAGACACTTAGTGTTAAGGTACCAGAACGAGAAACGTCAAGAGCTATCCCAAAACACTTTAAACATGACTATGGGATGCATCAATTCCTTCTTAGATGTTTACGATCAAAAAATAAATTTTAAGGGCAAACGGGTTCGAACCACAATTGATATTTCAAGTCACATTTACAGTAATGGTGATTTGAATAAGATTTTTGCTTTAGGAAACACTAAAGAAAAAGCCTTCTTAACCTTAATGACTTCAACAGGTTGGGAAATTGGCGCAGTTCTTGAGCTTAAAAGAAAAACAGTACAGGAATATATTAACCGAGCAAAAGAGCAAAAAACCCCATTTTACTTTTTTATGAGTCAAAGAAAAAAAACTGGCGCTTTAAGACTTGGTTGTTTGAATCCTCTTGCGCTTAAATGGGTTGAAAGATGGCTAATCGAATCAGAAGATTTGAAATTGAGATCTCGTAGACCTCACAGAAACCGAGCTAAAGATAAATCTGATTTGCTCAATCTTGGAGCTTCTGGGTGCAATGCCCTGTTGAAAAGGTTAACTTCTGAAAGCCAAATAAAAAAAACTGGTCGTATCCATTCCCATTCTCTAAGAAAATGGGTGATGGGGAATTTGATTGCTGGTGGTTTTAACGAGTTTGAAGTTAAGTTTTTTGTTGGAAAAAACATTCCTTCATCCGACTTTACATATTTGAAAAGTCTTGAAATAGGTATTGCTGAGAAATACCCGAAAGTCTATCAAGCTCGATTTAACCTGGAAACCTCAACTCAAAGCATTTTATCACTAACAAAATCGCTTGAAGAAAAAGATCAAGAACTTAAAAGTCAAAAAATTCAACTGGAACAACTTCAAAAACAATATGATAGTCTACACTTGGAAAAAATGCTGGAAAGACTTCAACAGCTTGAAAAGAAACTTCAAAAAGTAAAGCAATAAAAGTTTCTGTCTTTTTCCACTTTTAATTAAGGTTACAAATGTTTATCCTTTTTTTGGTTTTCCAAATTTTCAAGTGTAAAAAGGTTTTGGGTCAGTCTCAGTTATGCTGATTATTATTGCATTTTTAGCTTTATATTCAGTTCTTAAATTACCAAGAGATTTCTTGTCCCAAGCTTTAAGATTTGGATCACCAATAAAACACATTAAAAATTCTTCAAAAAACTTAACAGCTGATTTTCCATATAAGGCTCCACTTTGGTTAAGTCCATCGATAGATGAAGCGGGTTCAAATCCCGTCCCGTCCACTCTTTTTGAATATTAGAACTGATTTTGAGGTTTTTTACTTCCACAGAATTACTG
>JAENXI010000174.1 GCA_016649625.1 Candidatus Bathyarchaeota archaeon | reverse complement strand
GTAGAGTGTGTTGGATGGTATAGCATCTTTGCTCCAGCATGGACTGTCACCAACCAACTCCTTGTCTACGCTCACAACTAAGGTGATTTTGTAGTGGCTAAGCGTAAGAAAATAGATGGTTTATGGGAGTGCAGCTGGGATTGTGGGTTCAAACACAAGAAGGTTAGCATAGTGAGTTGGCATGAAACACATGATCACTGTAACAAGAAGCCAAGTGCCTATGATTACACTGGTAAGCGTTATCAGGCTACCTGGAAGCGTTTTTAGCGTTATTAGTATAGGTGGCTTAGATAGTATATGCAGTTCTTCAATGCAAATAGGATTTTTTTTGAAATTTTTTAATGGCAATAACTTTTTTATCATATGTGTTGAAGTTTTTTATGTGTACTTGTGGTGTTTTAATGGATATTGATTCTGGCGAGATACCCACGATTTGCAGGATATGTAAACTGTGGGACAATAACAAGAATTTGGTTAGGCGACAGTAACATTTCAGGAAGTAACGTGGGCGGGTTCTGCACATTTGAGCTGTATTAAAAAACATAATAAAATTCACAAGCAAAAATATTCTATTTGTGAATATGACGAAAATGAAAAATTCTTAGGAACAGCAACGCCAATTTGAACTTGAAGACACAAAACAACCCTTCAATGTGTAGTATAAATGAGCGAGTTTTTATAAGTTACAATGGGTGACTTATAGGCAAACTATAAGAAATAATATAAGTTTAACAATTTGAAGTAAGTTATCTTTAATATTATTTAGGTAGTTTATTATCTAAAAAAATTGCGAAGGATAATACCATGAGTAGAACAGATGCTCGCAAATTATGTACTTCATGTAAGAAAAGAGCATCCTTTTTTTCCAGATCATATTCTGGAGAGCGATTATGCAAAAAATGTTTTGTTGATTCAATAGAATCTAAAGTTAAAAACACAATTAACAAGTATAAAATGTTTAGATTCGATGATAAGATTGCAATAGCGTTATCAGGAGGAAAAGACAGCTTAAGCCTTTTACACATATTGGCAAAAACTGAAAAAAACCAACAAAGATCATCAATAATTGCTGTTATTATTGATGAAGGAATTCAAAATTATAGGGATGAAGCTTTAAAGATTGCTATTTCTAACTGCAAGCAATTAGGAGTCGAATTTAAAATTGTGTCTTTTAAAGATCTTTATGGTTTAACGCTTGATGAGATCATTTCAAGAAGAAAAAAAAATAATAGACAGTCCTCTTGTGCTTTTTGTGGAGTATTGCGAAGAAAGGCAATAAATTATGCAGCGCGATTAGTCGATGCAGATAAGGTTGCTACAGGACATACTTTGGATGATGAGGTTCAAACAATCCTTTTAAATATTTTCCATGGTGATTCATCAAGATTAATTAAAGGTAGGCCAATTAGTGATGTTGTTCATTCTTGTTTTATTCAAAAAGTAAAGCCTTTATGTGAAATTCTAGAAAAAGAAAGCACGTTATACGCGTATGTAAATAATTTCCAGTTTCAGAATACACCCTGTCCTTATGCCTCAGAAGCGATGCGAAATGATGTTCGATCAATGTTAAATTTCATGGAGCAAAAACATGCTGGAACAAAATTTACAGTATTTAAAACGATTGAAAAAATCAGACCAACATTATATAAAATGGATAAAAAAAATCATTTCAGAAATTGCTGCAAATGTGGAGAGCCATCATCATCGAATTTATGTAAAGCATGCGAAATGTTAAATCAAGTACGTTAAACTATAGTTGTTTTATTAAATTTATTTTTTCTTTTAATTTGTTGTAGAATCCTTGAAGCTTCAAGAGCGTTTTTTGCAGTAGCTAATTTCTTAGCTTTATTAACTATGAATCGTGATCCACAATATATGCAAGCTTTAGTTTTTTGGTCAGCGTTTGAAAGCAATAACCCTCCACAACGACTGCAAACAATAACTAGTTTAGTTGACATTAATTTTTTTCATCCGAAAGATTTTTCCATAAACATATAGATAAGAGTAAGGGATAAGTGTAAGTGAAATGAGCGTAGAAAAAAGAGCAAACCTTAGAAAACGTTTAGTTGAAATGTCTTTACAATTTTTTAAAAAGGAAGGTTACAAACTAAAAAAAGAAAACGCTGTTTTAGAAGGCAACAGCGGAATTTCAAGACGTTTTGATCTTATAGTCCAGAAAGGACGTAGAGAACAAGGAGTATGGATTCGTGAATGGAATAGAACAATTGGCGTTAATGTAATAATTGGCTTAGATACCGCTTCAGATGATGTCGGCTTATCTAACCCAATAATTGTGGGTGGAAAATTTAGCGATCATGCAAAAGCCTATTCAAACAGGAGAAAAATTACTCTTTTAACTCAACATAACATGGTTAGAAGTTTAAGATAAAACTATTCTTTTAGGTAATCATCAAGTAAATCATTTTTTTCTAGCATGGTTAACCAATCTACTTTTCCAATGCAGCATTCTTTTTTATTAGCAAGAATAAACAAAATTAGATTTATTACTTCTTTTACTGTTTTACCAGAAATATCTAACTCACAAATTTTATTTTTCTCTATTTCGCCAAGAGTTTCTATTAAGCAAACGTCAAGGATTTCTGCTTCAAGATTTTCCCAGAGCTTATTCCCTTCAA
>JAENXI010000173.1 GCA_016649625.1 Candidatus Bathyarchaeota archaeon | reverse complement strand
GTTAGTACTGTTCTTTTATTGCAATCTTTGTTCTCTTTTCTGCATTTTTTATAGAGATATTCAAACCAGTTGAATAATTCTGGTAAATTATACTGTTTGCGGACAAATTGAAATGCTAGCTATGTGAAGAGAACGTCACACAGATTAGCTAGGTAAAATCCTTTCTCTCGAAAAGGACTAATCCCAAAAACGCAGTGATGATAAAGTACAGTCCTATGATCGCGAGCCCTTCCGGAATTGTCACGTTGTACGTGATTAAAGTATCACCAGCACCAGGACCAAGGTTAAGCACAGAACTCGGTGGAGGGTAAGGCACCACTAACACGTTTCCTATTATTTGTGCGCCATAGGTCAGGATAAACCATGGCTCAATCTGAACAAGACCGGCAACGAGGTTCTGAATGAGTGTAAATACGAACAGAAAGAGGATGGTGGTAACGAGAATGGACATTGAGCTACTCTTGAAAACCGAACTGAAAAAGAACGTGAACCCAAGTACTGCTGCAAGATAAAACCACGCGAAAAACACAGACTCGACGAATTGGTAGGGTATGTTTAGACCAAAATAGTACATTCCATTACCGACTGTAATTGCTGTGAAAACGCTCAAAATTATGGTAGACGCAATGAAAGCCGACAACCACTTACCAACATAAACAGACGATCGTCTGATCGGGTTTGGCAACATAAAGTAACCTGTCTTGTTCTGAAATTCCCCTGAAATTGCGTCGCCTCCGAAGAAAACTCCAGAAAGCACAATTACAAAGGTTACGGAAGTGCCCCACCAACTAGAATAAAAGGATAGATCAGATGCCATAAAATTCTCAGGTCGATAATATCCGACTACAAGGGTGAGTAGTGCGCTTATCAAAAGAGTTATGCTCAGAAGTATAAAGAATCTGCGCGATCTGAAATAATTGAGAAACGTGTACTTTATCGTGACGCCAACTTGCGTTAGACTACTTGGTACCGTATTGTTGGAAATGTTTTGTGTTTTGCTCATGTTTGATCACACTGTACTTTTGACTAGCTTGAGATATGCATCTTCGAGTTCTGATGACGTGGGTCTATAACTGATCACTCCAATTTTTAATCTTATCAAGTCAGATAGAATTCGTTCTTGCACCTTCAAGCCTCCGCTGAACCTAATTCTGAGGTTTTTATTGTCTTTTTTCTCTATGGAAACAACGCCTGGAAGGGTGGTTATTGTTTTCGTCATTATCTTGGCGTTTATGGGACGTTGTAATCCTACTTCAACCATGTTTTCTCCATCTGAAACCCTTGCGGCTAAATTGGAAATTGTGTCATAACCGATTAGTTTGCCATGGTCGATTATTGCGACTTCGTCGCAGATGTCAGAAACCTCACTGAGAATATGTGAGCTCATGAAAATTAATCTCTCCTTTTTTTTAAGAGATTTTACAATATTTCTAACTTCGTTCATTCCCCTAGGGTCAAGGCCGCTAGAGGGCTCGTCTAGAAGAAGGATGTTTGGATTACTGAGAAGTGCAGAGGCAATGCAAATTCTTTGTTTCATTCCTTTGGAAAACTTTCCAACTTTTTTGTTGATCCATTCTTCCATTCTGACTTCTGCGATGGCTTCCTCTATTCTGTTGTTTCGCTCTGATTTGGGTATTCCCCTTATCTCAGCGATCATCATGAGTGCTTCTTTAGGTGTTAATGAGGGGTAAATTTCCGGAGTCTCAATTAGCGTACTGACAGACTCTAGTGCTTTTTTCTTGTGAGTGTGGACGTTTAAACCGTTTATCAAAGCCTCTCCAGAGGTTGGCCTGATTAGATCAGTAAACATTTTGAGAGTAGTAGTTTTCCCTGCGCCGTTTGGACCCAAAAACCCAACGCATTTTGATCCTTCAATTTTGAGGTTTAGTTTTGAGACAGCAATAAACTCGCCGAAGTGTTTGGAAAGATTTATGGCTTCAATAGACGGATTTGTAAAAGTAATCATCTTCTCACTATTTTGTAAAATTATACGAGCACTATCTTGCTATAATAACCTTACTTATAAAAAAATCAATGTTCTCTATTTCAGTACTAGAAAAAAACAGTTTTCCCCAATTAATTAGAAAATAGAAATTAACAGTCTATGTTGTCCCAAAGAATGTGATGACTGTAAAGACGCATGCCCATTATCATTAATCTCAATTTCTAAAAAAAGTTATAGTGGAAAAATTGTCACAGACATAAAAAACATGTCTATATCTGAGAAAAAAAGAGTAAAAATTGAAATTAACATAAAAAAAGAGTATTGTCCTACTTGTAGAGTTTGTGAGTTTAAATGTGCTCCAGGTGTTATTAAAGTCAAAAAAATTATTGAAGGAAAAATATTAATTAATCAAAAAAATTGTCCAAAAGGATGCAAAAAATGTGTTGATGCTTGTCCCATACCTGAAGCAATTTTTCTTTCTAAAGATTCAAAAAAAGTACATGTTAACGAATTGTTTTGTGTTTATTGTGGAGCTTGTAAAGTGGTTTGCCCAGTGGAGAATGCTTTGCTTCTTAAGCGGACAAAAATGTATCATACACTTACTCGTTCTGGAACTTGGAATAAAGCTCTAGAAAGACTCACATCGCGGGTTGATGCTATTAAAGAATTTAAGGCAAAAAGTTCACTAAGAGCAAAGGATATGGTATCTAG
>JAENXI010000172.1 GCA_016649625.1 Candidatus Bathyarchaeota archaeon | reverse complement strand
TTGCCAAATGTACCTTCAACAAAGTGAGAAGATAACGCCGAATTGACGCCAACATAGCAGTTTTTTCCAACATTTATGTGTTTATCAGTAACAACTGACTCTTCTAATGTGGAGCCTCTTCTAATAATACCCGTTCCCACAAAATTAAAATACCAATTCGATAACCAAGGAAATACTCCTTTCATGAACGCATTTTTCCCGTACTTGATCATGAAAGATCGAATATGATAATAATTAGCGGTTTTGGAAGGGATATTTCGAGGAATGATACCATCTTTTGTTGGACTTCTTTTCTCAGTGAATCTCCAGAAAACTCGAGTTATTAAACCTACAATGAACAAGCGAGATAAATAGCTAAGGATAATAACTAACGGTAAAGCTATGAAAGCCAATAACGAATAAAGGTTTGTAAAAATAACAATGAGATTATCTACTAACAAGACATACGGAATAAAAACATATATTACGTAAGACATAAAAATGATTCCAGAGACGACATAAGATAAATAATAAATAACAAAGAAAATGCTCAAGTACCAATGGAACTGGAGATTAATTTTTTCTTTTGAAACTTCCGTATCAGAATTGCCTGTATCAGACACTTCAATTTCATCTAGCATAACTATTACCTTTTATTATTTAGCTGATCAAACTTACTAGATCGAATTTGATTTAATTAATAAATATAATACTCTACTCAATTTCAGTGTTTTTATCATCATTATGCAATGACTTAAATAAAAATTTTTTTTCTTTTGAACATGTTAATTAATACTTTAGACCAACTTATTGAGTATAGCGTGTAGAACAAGGATTATATCATTTCTTGTATACTTATTGTTCTTAATGGCATTAAAAAATCATAAATCAAGCTATCAATTTTTGTTTAAAAATTATCCACTAATTATTAATATAACAATATCGACATAATTTCGACTTAAACTGAAAAAAAAATTTATACCAATAAAGCGATAAAAATTAATGCGCGGATTACTAATAGATACATGTATTTAGCAAATTAGCCCATTACTAAATACTATGTTGTCCATCAATAGCTTAATATATTTCAATAAATATCTTTATATTAGATTGAATCTTAAATTAAAAATTAGGTTAAGGCAGTTTAAAATTGGCATTTATTAAGAACGCCGATAAAAATATTGTATTAATCTTTATCATAATTCACGGGTAAAAAAATGACTGATAATTCGTTTTCGCTAGTAGATTTGTATCCAAAATACGTTATCAACTCGAAAGGTGAAAAGAAAGAGTTCGATGTCTCCAGTATAGCCAAAGTTTTGAATAAAGAGACGGGGCTTGATATTAACATAGCAGAAAAGGTAACTGAAGATGTTGTTCGTATAATTATTGGCCTTGGATACGAAGAGATCACCACTAACTACATTAGAGAGTTGGTATGCGTTGAGCTAACCCAGCGAGGTTTGAATAAATATCGAAACTTATTTGCGCGAGCCATTAATCTGGAGAATATATCCTTTAAGTTGGACGAGGCTTTTATGGATAATTTCAAAGGAAAGCAACCCGATTGGGGTCCTTTAGGACACATCACCTACAAAAGGACCTACGCTAGACTTATTGAGAAAGAAGGTAGGAAAGAAGAATTTTGGGAAACTATCAGAAGAGTCGTAGAGGGATGTTATTCGATTCAAAAAGAACATTGTATGAAGCTGAGTTTGCCCTGGAGCGATTCCAAAGCTCAACGATCCGCCCAAAAAATGTTTGAAAAAATATGGAATTTCAAATTTCTTCCTCCCGGTCGAGGATTATGGATGATGGGAACGGAATTCATCGCGCGGCATGGATCAATGTCTCTGAATAATTGCGGTTTTGCATCTACTGATGATATCGACTTAAAATATTCAAAAGCTTTTGAATTCGTTATGGACGCCCTAATGTTAGGTGTAGGTGTAGGGTTTGACACGAAAGGAGCGGGTAAAATAACTATAAAAAAACCTAGCGAGGAATCACTCACTTATCAAATACCTGATAGTAGAGAAGGCTGGGTAGAAGCTCTACGAATTGTCTTAGAAGCCTTCTTCTTAGGAAAACCCGTTCCAGAGTTTGATTTTAATTTGATAAGACCCGCTGGAAAACGTATAAGAGGATTTGGAGGGATCGCTAGTGGTCCAGGTCCATTAAAAGATATGCTCACTGAAATTAAAAAATTATTAAACGCTCGAATTGGTCAAAAAATACTGTCACTCGATATATTAGATATTATGAATCTGATTGGGAAATGCGTTGTTGCCGGTAATGTTCGCCGAAGCGCTGAAATAGCTTTAGGAGATGCTACGGATTTTGATTTTGTTACCTCTAAACAAGACCAAGAAAAGCTTTACTCCCATAGATGGGCCAGTAATAATAGCATTTTTGCTTTCAAAGGATTAGATTATTCTTTTATTGCAGATCAAATTGCAGTAAATGGAGAACCCGGAATCTTTTGGCTAGATAATGCAAAAGCTTATTCTCGAATGGGAGATAAACCAGATTATAAAGATAAAAAAGTAGCTGGCGTCAATCCGTGTGGAGAACAAAGTCTCGAATCCTTTGAACTTTGTTGCCTTGTGGAGACTTTTCCCTCGAGACATGATTCCTACGATGAGTTTCAAGAAACCTTAAAATATGCGTATTTATAT
>JAENXI010000171.1 GCA_016649625.1 Candidatus Bathyarchaeota archaeon | reverse complement strand
TATTTGGAATATCGATAACGTTTATGTCGTTTAGAACTACCATGTTAAGCTTAACTGGATTTAGACCAGCATCAACCGCAGATTTTATACCGGTTAAAACATTTTCAATTTTGCCTTGTGTAAGACTATTGTAAGTTCGAGGATTTAGAGTTGGAAGACTGATGTTTACACGTTTTAATCCACACTCTTTTAGTTCTATAGCTTTATTTTTAAGTATAACTCCATTTGTTGCAATTGAAAGATCTTTAAGACCCGGAATTTTAGAAATTTCTTTGATAATTTCGCAAACATCTTTCCTAACCAGTGGTTCTCCACCAGTTATTTTGATTCTAGAAATTCCTAAGTTTACAGATATTTTAGAGATTTTAATAATTTCATCTAATTCCATTTCGTCAGTTGTTCCCTTTGAGCACGAACCGATTTCTTCCCCTTCTTTATGACAATAAACACACTGAAGATTACATTTTGAAGTTATTGCTATTCTCAGATTTAGAAGAGGGCGACCACAACTGTCTATTAAAACCATTGTTATTCCCGTATATGTTTGACGATATGAGCAGTCTCAGGTAATATAAGCCTTTCAACTGAAAGGCGAACGGCATTTGGCGATCCTGGAATACAATATATTACTTTTTCATTTGCAATACCTGCTAATGCTCGTGATAAAAAAGCTGCAGACCCAATTTCCTTAAAACTAATTTGTCGAAAAATTTCTCCAAATCCTGGTAATGTTTTCTCTAAAAATGGTTTAACGGTTTCAATAGTAATATCTGTAGGATTAATTCCTGTTCCTCCGGAAAAAATTACTGCATGTAAGTCCGACAACTTAAAAACTTCCTCTAATGCTTCGATAATCATGTTTTTATCATCAGCAATTATTTTTTTTATTGTCACCTTATGACCTGCATTTTTAAGCATTTTACTAATAAATTTCCCGGATATATCGTTTATTTGATCTTTTTTCTGGGTATATCTTGAAGTACTGCAAATAAAAATGGCGAAATTTAATTTTTTAAGAATTTTTTTCTTATGATTACTTGTTGAAATACTCAAAGACTACGCCTGCTTGTATTTTTTTTCAACAATAATATTATCAATTTTTGTATTAGGATATTGTCCCATAGAATCTTTTTCATATTGTTTAACCATATCCCAAATGGTCAATAAACCCACAGATGTTGCAGTTAAGGCCTCCATTTCAACACCCGTTTGAGCTTTGGTTTTGACAGAAGTCTTTACTTGAATCATATTATCATCAATAATATTTACCTCAACTACTACATTTGTCAATGGCAATGGATGACATAATGGAATAATGTCACTAGTTTTTTTAGCTGCAAGAATTGCTGCAATTTTTGCTGTGTAAAGTGGATTTCCTTTCACAATTTTTTGGTTCTTAATTAGACTCACTGTTTTTTTATTTAAATAAATACTTCCAGTTGCAGTAGCTTCTCGCAAAACAGTTGTTTTTCCTGAAACATCAATCATAGTCATTTTTATTTTTTCCATTTATTTTTTTATTTGTTTGCTGTTTCTTCCCAAATATCTATTAATTTCTGAACTGCAAGAGCTTTTGGTGAAGCTTCCCTAAAACGATACATCCTAATTCTTCCATATACTCTTTGTTGAAGAATTTCTTCATTTTCTAATAATAGTAGATGTTGATTTGTAGTTGAATAATTTAAATGAATTCTACGGGCTATATCTGAAACATTAAGTGAACCCAATCTTGAAATAATTTTTAAAATTTTCATTCTAGGTTTCGAAGAAAAAACTTCTTCAAATTTCATATTTTTTCACTCTCTATTTTTCCCTAAAGATGCACTTAATTCTTTTTCCAACTCCTTGGAAGGAATTGCTGGTAAAGATATTTTTGTTGATCTACCTCGCTTTATGTTGGCTGTGACCGCGATTTTAAGGATTCCTAACGCAGAAAATAGTTGAGCATATTTCCAAATTTGTGTATGACTATTGGGTTTCTCATTGAATTCCTCACAAACTATTGCATATGATTCTTCAATTTCTGAAATGGAGGCATATGCATTTTCGTTATATTTAAAAAATCTAGCAATGGCCAGCAAAAATAATTTTTCATGTAAACCAAAAGAATTTAATTCATTTTTTTGAAAAGTTGGAATTATGCTGGAAACGGCTTTTCTAGCACAATCAGCATTAACTACTTCTTCATCATTTGCATCAGCATATTTTCCTGCTCTCCATAATAAATCAATTGCAAATCTTGCATTTCCAGTTTCAGAAAAACCTATTTCAGCTATAGAACTTATAACATCTTCATTAACTGAATAAAGATTAAAAGCCATATTAATACGTTCATTTAATATGTCAACAAGTTGACCTTTTCCGTATTTTTCTAATCTTATAATGTTTCGTTGTAATGTACTTTTAGAGCTATCATCCAATTTGTTGATTAACTTGAGATCTCTCAATATAAAAATAACAGAAATTCTTTGAGGTTTACCTGTCCTTATTTCTTGAAGTCGAGTTAATTTATAAACAGTTTCTGATCCTTCATTTTTAATAATTGCATCAAACTCATCTAAAGTTAATATTATGTGCGTATTTTCCTCATCAAGAGTTTGAAATAACATATCCAATATTTCTTCTGAAGAATAGCCACGTTTTGGAAAATTAGGTCGAAAAATTGTTAAAACATGTTGCA
>JAENXI010000170.1 GCA_016649625.1 Candidatus Bathyarchaeota archaeon | reverse complement strand
AAATCAAACTAGTTCAACTCATCTACATTTATGGTTTTTTCTAGAATTTATTAGCCAACTTTATGAACTTGCTTATTATCGTCGAATTTTCAAATTAGATCTTTCATAAATTCTCTTCAAGCTAAACAATCCTTTATCGCGTAATTTTTGGTAACCCGCCTCTGGGGATTCTTCCCTGAAAACCATCTTCAAACTATCGATAACGAAGTTTGCCAAGTGAACTTTAGCAGAATAATCTGTTTGAAGAGTCAAACAAACTCCCAAATAGATTTTGATCTCATTCTGCACGTAAGAGCAAAAGAGGTTTTGTAGCTTCTTTCTTCATAAATGCCCTAATCTTAACAAGATTAAAAGCACAAAGCTTTTTGAATTGTTCATCATTTTTACAATCTCGTATCACAACGTAAACTTCACCATTTTGAGAGTATGCTTCAACTACATTTGGTTTCCTCAAAATTACCTACACCTAAGTAAAACACATTGCTTTATGACTAAAGAATAATTCAAAACTTAGGAAAGTGCAATCAATATTCAGAGTCAACTTGCTAAAAAACTACAAAGGGTTTATAATTTCTAAATTTTATCAGAAAACACTAATATCAACTTTTCCAGTTATTACTTCATCGTAACTAAAATTTTTTCCCATATTTATTACGTCAACTCATTTCTGCGTGTTTTGCCGTGGCATAAACTAATAATACTAGTAATTTCAAAAAATCATTTTTTTATTTTAAAAGGCGAGTACTTTCTGGCTCTCTTTAACCCACTTAGCCAAATCTCCAACAGTACTACCCACAACAACACCCTCAACAAACTCATCTTGAGATAAACCCCTCGCAGCAACACACGTTCTACAAGCAACAACCTTAACACCTTTACTAATTAAAGCCTTAAGCATAGCTTCCAAATTATAATATTCACGAGGAGGTTTCTGACCACTCTTAGCAACAAATACGCCATCACCCGTCAAAAAAACATTTACTTTCATGTCAACTGATACTGAAACCAAAGCTTGCGAAAGTCTAAATGCATTATACACTTTTTCATCTCCATAAGGAGCACTCTGAAGAATAATTGTTAATGTTTCCAATCAAACAACTCCAAATCCAGTTCAAATTTAGGTTTAATAACTCAAAAACATTTCGACCTTACCGATAATCCAAGTCACATAAACACCTAAATCTAATGATAAAGTAAAGAAATTTAATTCATAATTAATAAAAAAAAGGGTATATACGACAAAAAAACTCGAATTCGTATCGAGTTGTCTCACATAAACTACTTTTAGGTTCCTTCAAATAATTTGATAACCTAATTTTAGACAATCTATTATTATAAAGAATATTCAAATCAACTTGATTAAAAATCCCTTTCACCAATCTA
Source organism: Candidatus Bathyarchaeota archaeon (assembly GCA_016649625.1). GTDB lineage: Archaea > Thermoproteota > Bathyarchaeia > Bathyarchaeales > Bathycorpusculaceae > AD8-1. Next base: position 1,301 of record JAENXI010000170.1, on the reverse strand, counting down.
TACTTTTCCTGTAAACCACCTTTCGCTAACATGTTTCTTTGAAAATACTTGAAAAACAGCCCCAAACCTGTTTCTATATTTCAGTTACATTGATAGCTGATGCTGGACAGGAATCCTGGGCTTCTTTTACATCTTCTATTTCTTCGTCCTCAAATACTCCAGAAGATATATTTTCATCAGTTTCTCCGCCAACTACTGTTGATTTTCTTGTTTGATCGGGTTCAAAATGGACTGGGTCTGAACTATAACATGCTCCACATGCTATACATAGCATACGATCAATCTCAACTTTATACTCAACCATTAAATTCACCAATACAAAACTTGCTCAAACTATTACGATCAACACTATTATACTAGAAATTATATAAAACCATTGAAACTCAAATTATATCTGTGTTTATTCAACTATTTTTTTAACTGAAACTATTGAATTAAGTCAAGAACTTTTTTTGGAATAGCATATTTCTTTTTGCAATTTGAACAAGCTACTTGATTTGATTTTGACGCGATAGGTTGGGAAGTATTGCAATAAGGACAACACATACTTATCAAACTCACACTACCAACTTTCACATCTTTAGGCAGAACATGGCCTTTTCGTTCCAACCTTCTAATCTTGCACGCTTTTTCCCACATTTCCAGATCTTCATACAATCTAGCTGCCAGTTTATATCGGCCAGTCTTCTCAAGTTTAATTGCTTCTTCAACAGCTAATCTTCTACACTTGTTAGCTTTTTCGGGCATTTCCAAGGTTTCATATTCTCTAGCGGCCTCTGCATAATGTCCACCCTTTTCAAGTTTCACAATTTTCGACAATTTAGACGGAATAAGTTCTTTTTTTGAAACAAGATTTGTACTGTGACAATAAGGACAAAGTTTAACATTTGCAGATAATATTTCCTCATTACAGTTATTACACATCATTTTAGTCATTGCAGTTAACTCCATTCTTTACTAATTTTTTTCTACTCGGTAGTTAACCCTTTGGAAAGTATAACCGTTTTGTTTACATCTCCACTAATCTTCTAAAACTTGTTTTTCAGACAAAACGAAAATAAGTAACAAATCTATTTTAATAATGAACTTAATGGCGCTAATTGATTATATTTTAAGTCGAAGAAGCATCAGAAAATACGAAAAAAAAGTGAATCAACCTCTAAAAATTCCAGACAAATGGAAAGTTGTTGCCCTATTAACCTTAGGTTACCCAGCAGAACAACCAAAACAAAGAAAAAAGAAAGCGATAGAAAAAATGTTTAGTCAAAACACTTACTAAGAACATAACCATCAACTAATAG